>CANHPK010000244.1 GCA_947462525.1 Roseiflexaceae bacterium
AAAACCGTAAGTATGTTTGCCGATCTCATGTCTGCGTTATCTGTGTTGGCGTTCCCGCTGCTTGCCTTGACGGGGAATCTCTCTGCCATTGCTATTGTGGTGTTTGCGTTGCTCGGAGCTATTTTTGACCCATTGGGGTACACCGCTCGACGAACGATGCTCCAACCACTCGCCGAGCGTACGAATGTCGACATCCACCGCCTCAATGGCATTCATGAGGGTATGCAGGGAACCAGCTGGGTTGTCGGCCCTGCCGTTGGTGCATTTTTTATTGCGCTGGTTGGAGCCGCGAACTCGTTCTGGATTGTCAGTGTGTTCTTTCTGATTGCTGCGCTCTCTGCCGCATTCTTGCGCAAATCTGATCTGCGCACTTCTTTCGCCGAGCCTGCGGAGAAAGCGAGTACTTTCTCAGACCTTACCCTTGGGTTTCGCAGGCTGTGGAGTGATTCCTTTCTACGCACGCTGCTCCTGGCAGTTTTGGTGCTTGCGGCGATTTATTTGCCCACCGAATCGATTATCTTGCCCACCTACTATGAGTCGATTAATCAGCCGCTGGATTTGGGGATTGTTATCTCAGTTTTGGCGGCTGGTTCAACCATAAGCTCATTTGCCTATGGCTGGCTCCTTGCGAAAATGGGTAGCAAAACCCTCATTCGCATTACATTTATTGGCGCATCCTTGGGAACACTCGGGATGGCCTTTCTGCCGCCGATTGGTCTGATGCTGTTGTTTGCGTTGATTCTTGGGTTTTCGTGGGGGCCATTCACTCCCTATTTGATTTCGAAGATACAATTGCGTTTTCCACCGCACGAGCACCCCATGGTGTTTAGTGCCCAAACATCAGTATTCTATGCCGCACCACCGATTGGAATGCTCTTGGTCGGGTTTGGAGTAGAAAAAATCGGTCTTTCGCCGACATACTACGTGCTGGCGATAACCATGCTTCTCGTTTCTGTATTGGCGCTTGTCTCGACGCCGATACGTACCGAAAGCGAAGTGAACCGATCCACGAATGACTGATGGTTGGATGCAATCGCTCTGGGTGATCCAACTGGTCCCCGGTTTGGGGAAAACAGAAAAAGGGTGCGAGGCCAGTGCCTCACACCCTTCTTCGTCGTGTTTTGCGTTGCGGACTAATACCAGAACAACGGTTTGCCGAGGAAGTCTTTGACTCGGGCTTTGTAGTTTTCCGAGTCGTAGAACTGCTCGGTGTCGACCCGCTTGACGCCCTGCAATGGGGTGTCAGCAGGAACGGTGGTGTAGACGCCATTTTGGATGGCGACCATCAACCCGCTGTGCCCCTTGAGGAGCTGATCGACGGCCATGTTCCCATATGAGAAACCCGCCATGCGGTCGATTGCATCAGGTGCACCTGAACGCATCAGGTAGCCGACTGTTTGGTTGACGATATCGACGCCGGTGATTTTTTTGATTGCATCGCCGGTAATCTGCCCAATGCCGCCGAGCTTCTTGTGGCCATAGGCGTCTTCTTCGCCGTATTCCATTGCTTGACCATCGATCATGTGCGCACCTTCGGACATCACCATGATGGCGTAGTTCGATGGGTTGCGCTTCTTGTCGGCGACCAACTGGTGGGCCAGTCGTTCGATGTCGAAGGGCACTTCGGCGATGATACTGCGGTCTGCATCAGCCAAAAAGCCGGAAACCAGAGCAGTCTCACCACAATTGCGGCCAAACAGCTCCACCACTGCGATGCGCTCGTGCGAACCGGTCGGGGTGCGTAGTGCGTTGATGAACTCGACCGAACGGGTAATTGCAGTCGAAAAACCCAAACAGTAGTCCGTCCCAAAGACGTCGTTATCCATAGTCTTGGGGATGGCAATGACGCGTACCCCTTCTTGATGCATGCGTACGGCATACGACAGGGTGTCGTCGCCGCCAATGGGGATCAGCGTGTCGATGCCGAGGTGTTCGAGCACTTTGAGGATGTGTGCTGTTGCATCAGCAGTGTTTTTGGGCCCGCTATGCGTGAAGCGCCCTTTGAGGAAATCCGGCATCATCTTTTCGGAGACGCGTTGTGGATTGGTGCGCGAAGAGTGCAACGTCGTCCCGCCGTACCGGTCAATGGTACGGACATGCAATGGGGTCAGCGGTGCAGCCCATTCTTCGTTGCCTTCGGGGTTTTCCAAATTATAGTTGAGCAACCCGCCCCAACCGCGCTTGATGCCAATGACTTCAACGCCGGCATCTGCGCAACGATTGACGACGGCTTTGATTGCTGGGTTCAACCCTGGGACGTCGCCGCCACCGGTCAAAATACCTACTCGCACAATTGACCTCCATCACTCAATACGACTTCTATGCGGACTACTCAGATGACTGAGCAGAAATCCCAATCAGGAAAAAAGCGCCGGGTCGCGGATACGTGTCATACGTAGATGCGCGAGCGCCGGCGCTCATATGTGCAATTTTCAGACGAATGGCTTAGCCGCCACCCGCACCGAAGCCCATAATACCACCCTTTGTCATCGCATGCACATCGAGTAGCTCATCG
The DNA here is from genome assembly GCA_947462525.1 of Roseiflexaceae bacterium. Lineage (GTDB taxonomy): Bacteria > Chloroflexota > Chloroflexia > Chloroflexales > Roseiflexaceae > UBA965. The sequence goes on from CANHPK010000244.1 coordinate 2,516, forward strand.
ATGCGTTCTGCACTGAGGAGCCCCTTTTCGATCACGACTTCTTTGATGGTCTTGCCGGTTGCCATGGATTCTTTGGCAACCGCAGCACCATTTGCATAGCCGATTTCGCGGTTAAGGGCGGTTACGAGAATGGCATTTTTGGCCAGCCAACCCGAGGCTTTTTCGCGGTTAGCGGTCAATCCGACGACACATTTGGTGGTGAATGCGTTCATTGCACCAATCATGACGTGCATCATCTCGAACAGGTTGTGCGCAATGATGGGCATCATGACGTTCAATTCGAGCTGACCGGCCTGTGCTGCCAAGGTAACGGTATGGTCACACCCCTGGACATGGAAGCATGCCATGTTGAGCATTTCGGCCAGAACGGGATTGATTTTGCCGGGCATGATGCTCGATCCGGGTTGTACCGCAGGCAAACGCAGTTCATCGAAGCCCGTCGCTGGGCCAGATGCAAGCAAGCGGAAGTCGTTGGCGATGCGGGTCAATGTGACACACAGCGTGCGAATGGCGCTCGAAAAGTCCGCGGCATCGGCCATATTTTGCATCGACTCAAACAGGTTGCCCGAACTCCGCAATTCTTGCCCGAGCAAACGGCTCAATGTGGTCACCATGCGTGGGTGGTATTCGGCGTGCGCGTTGAGTCCCGACCCGGTAGCGGTGCCACCGATACCCAAGCGGCGCATGCGGGCGGCAGCAGTAGCCACACGTTCGCGGTCATTGCGGACCGCGAGTGCATATGCGCCGAATTCTTGACCCATGGTGACCGGTACCGCGTCTTGGAGGTGTGTGCGGCCGGATTTCACCACATCGGCGAATTCGATTGCCTTCTGGTCGAGGGCATCAGCGAGACCGTCGATGGCCGCTAACAACTCGTTGACACGCCACAGCGCGCCCAATCGGATCGCGGTTGGGATGGTATCGTTGGTGCTCTGCGCCATATTCACGTGATCGTTGGGGTTGACCGGCTTCTTGGCATCCTCGAGGCTATAGCCGAGGATTTGGTTGGCGCGGTTCGCCAGGACCTCGTTCAGGTTCATGTTGTGGCTGGTCCCGGCACCGGCCTGGAACGGATCGACGACGAACTGTTCGCTGTGTTGGCCGGCAATCACTTCGTCGGCGGCGGCAATGATTGCAGTAGCGGCGCTGGCATCGAGCAACCCGAGATCGCGGTTGACTTCGGCAGCGGCACGTTTGATGACGGCCATTGCCCACACAAATGCAGGGTATGGTCGCAATCCACTCACGGGGAAGTTGTGTACGGCACGTTGTGTCTGTGCGCCATACAAGGCACTCGCTGGTACTTGGACCTCACCCAGAGAGTCTTTTTCGATTCGAAATCCTTGCGTCATCGTAGCATTTCCCTTATGCTGACGGCACACCAGACTGGCGTGTCGCAACGTTCGCGCGCCATAGTAGCACGAATCACCCGTTTCGTCGAACG
>CANHPK010000245.1 GCA_947462525.1 Roseiflexaceae bacterium
CCACTCCGCCATCTCTCCGGATGATGTGGTCAACGTGGTTGGTTTGCACCAACCACGTATCTTTGGCAGGCGGGACAGGAATCGAACCTGCAACCTACAGATTTGGAGGCTGTTGCTCTGCCTAATTGAGCTACCCGCCTTCACACCGAACCTAGTATACCGCAAAAAAATAGCCATTGCAAATAGACTTTATTCTCAGCGCTCGCTTCCACATGCACCCTATGCGACACGAACCGTAACCATAGGATATGACCAGTGGTAAAATTTCTCAATGAAGTAAATCATCCCCACGTCCACCACACACCCAGCAGCTGATTCCCGTCATGATGAGTACGCGGAACAGTCCCCCGCACAGAATCGTCGCATAGCTATGCACAACATCACAACTCGCCGGCACCGTATCGGCAGCTCTCTCATCGTCGTCTTGATTATCACGATCTGGTTCATGCGTGATGCCACGCGCGCCAGCACGGATAATCGCTTCTACGACATCGGCACCCCCACCCTGCAGACCCTCTGGGTCGACCCCATCGCAGGGCTCGACAGTCACTCCGGTAGCACACGCGCCAACGCCTTGCGGAGCGTCACCGCCGCCTGGAACAAGATTCCTTCCAGCACATCGCTGAGTACCGGCTACCGTATCGCGCTCGTGCCCGGCACATACGACACGAGCCTGCTCCCCAACTATTGGGAAGACAAGCAGGGCACGTACGCTGCTCCCATTCTATTGACGGCCGCCGATGGCGCAGGGACCGTCACCCTCACGCGCGACCTCAACATTGCCAACGTGAGCTACCTCTACCTCGTCGATCTGGTCATCATCCCCGCAGGGGGAGGTGACGTTGTCCACTGCGAGCGCTGCGACCACTTCCTCATCCGCAACAGTATCCTCAATGGAGGTGCAAGTCGCGGTGCCCACGAGACGTTGAAGGTCAACCAATCACAATATGTCTACCTCGAAGCCAACGACATCAGCGGGAGCTTCGAAAACGCCATCGATTATGTGGCCGTTCAATACGGACACATCCATGGGAACCGCATCCACAACGCCGCCGATTGGTGTATGTACACCAAAGGAGGTTCTGCATATTTGCGTATCGAAGCCAACGAAATCTATGACTGCGACGTCGGCGGATTTGTCGCTGGCCAGGGGACTGGGTTTGAATATATGATGACCCCCTGGATTCATTACGAAGCGTCTGATATTACCTTCATCAACAACATCATCCACGATACCCTGGGGGCCGGCATGGGCGTCAACGGCGGCTACAACATCCTGCTTGCCTACAACACTCTCTACCGTGTGGGCACCACCAGCCACCTCATCGAAGTATCATTCGGCGGGCGCTCCTGCGACGGCGACACCACTACCGCGCCTACCACCTGCGCCGCGAACTTGGCCCGTGGTGGCTGGGGCACCACGACGGTCGGCGGCGAAGGCGAATTCATCCCCAACCGCAATGTCACCATCGCCAACAACATCATCTACAACCCGCCCGGTGTGCAGAGCACCTGGCAGCATTTCACCATTCAAGGGACGCACAGCGTTGGGTCTGCCAGCAATATCAACAATCCCAGTCGTGCCGATACCACCCTGCGTATCCACGGCAATATCATCTGGAACGGGACCACAGCCATGCCCCTCGGTCTGGGTGCAGACCAAGGCTGCCTCGATAGCAATCCCACCTGCAATGCTGCCCAAATCAACAGCGCCAATCGCATCAATACGCTCCAACCACAACTCGTCGACCCTGCGCACGGTGACTATCGGCCACTCCCCGGCGGTAATTTGAGTGCACTCAGCAGCGATGTCATTTTGCCATTCACAGACGCACGCCCCAGCACTCCGCTTGCACCGCTCGGCGACCTCAGCAACACCGTCTCACGAGATTACGCCAACGACGCCCGTGCACCCGGCATCCCCGGTGCCTACGCCAGCACCAGCAGTGACACATCCACCATCACCCCCATTGCAGCCTCGCCAACTGCGACGCGTACCGTCACCACGCATTCTGGCAGCATCACCCGTACCCGCACGGTGACTCCCAGCAAAACACGCACGCGTACCCGCACCCCAAACCGTACCACTGCAACGCGCACCAAGACGCGAACACCGACGCGAACCGCCACCCGTGCGCGCAGCGTGACCCGGACCGCGACACCCCAAACGACGGCCAATATGCCCATTGTGCCGCGCATCAACGCAGCCCAAAAAATCCGCCTGCGTGCCATCTTGGCGACCGGGCGTACCCTGGGGAATCGCGCGGGAGTATTCGCCAAAGTCGGCGATAGCATAACGGGCTCGGGATCATTCTTGACCGATGTGGGCTGCGGCAGTGCTATTTTGGGCGATTATAGTAGCCTTGCAAGTCCCATTACGTTTTTTGGCACAACGATTTTTTCGCCCAGCCAGGGCAGTGCGTGGTGTGACGTATCGAACTCATTCACTGCATATAGCGTCAGCGCCGACAGTGGCTGGACAGCCGCCAACGCCCTCGACAGCGCCATACTCGATCCCACTGCAGCAGCGGGCTGCCCCAGCCCCGCCAACACGCCGCTACGCTGCGAGCTCCTGCGCAAAAAGCCCAGCATCGTCCTCATTATGTATGGCACCAATGACCTCGAGCGCAGCGCATCCACCACTGCCTTCCGCAGTGCGCTGACCAGTATTGTCGAAAAAAGCATCAGCGTTGGCGTCATCCCTGTGCTCAGCACCATTCCTCCGCGCCAGGATACATTCGCCGCTCGTGTGACCACCTATAACCAAGCGATTATCGCCGTGGCAAGCGCCCAAAACATCCCGCTCTGGAACTACAATCGTGCGCTCCAATCTGCTGGCATGGTCAATCACGGCATCGACAGCGATGGCGTACACCCCAACATCTACAACGGTGACCAAGGAGCAAACTTCACCACTGCGGGTCTCGCCTATGGCTACAACCGGCGCAACCTGACCGCGCTTCAGGTCCTCGCCCACATCCAACAGGTCGTGCTCGCCAACGGCTCCCCGGACCCCTAAGTAGCTGCCGCGATCCGCGCTAGCAACTCGCCCGCTACCGCCTGCAAACGCACCGGCTCCACCGTCACCGCCTGCCCCGTCGCGCGCGCCGCCAACACCGCAGCAACCACCGCCCGCGTATCGCCTGTCAGCGACGGCAGGAGCGCTACACCACCCGCAGATTTGGACAACACCACCCCGTGCTCGAGCCACCAGAGCGTGCGGCACACATTCAGAATCACATACACCGGATTGTCGACAACATCGTCCACTGCAGTGGCGATGTCGTACCACACCGCAGCCAACGCATCTGCCTGCGACGGCACCGGCCAGTCGATAGACCCATGCAGCACAATGCCCGCCTGCCGGGCAACGACCACGTGTACCGTTAGATCCGGGTCGGTATGCACCGCCAACCAGTCCGTCGCAGGGTCTGCCAGTAGCTGTGTGGTGCGGTCACGCCAGTCTTCGGAATAATGAAACAGATACGGCGCGGGGTGCACCCACGCCGCCAACGCCCCACGCTCCAGCACCGACACCTCGATCGGCGCAGGCTGCAGCGACTCCGCCAACAGCACCTGTGCCAGTGCATGCACCTGCGCAACTGTCAATGCCTCGCTACAGACCACGAGCACATCAAGGTCGCTCTGCCCAGGGACAAACTCGCCTAGCGCCAGCGAACCATGTAGCACCACCGCACAGTCGTCGCCCAACACCGCCACCAGCTGCGCCGTCAACCGCGCGACCTGTGTCTGTACCGTTATAGGGAGCTGCACCGTCATCAAAACCGCACCCGTGCGTCGTCACGGCGTCGGGTCACGCGCTTCTCGTCGAGGTACTCCAGCACGGCCAGGGCATATTTGCGCGTCGTCCCGAACCGATCGCGGAACTGCCCGACCGTCACCTGCCCGTCGGTGTCTATGGTTGTCAGGATCCAGCTGGTCATTTCGTGCCAG
>CANHPK010000246.1 GCA_947462525.1 Roseiflexaceae bacterium
CAGCACGGCGCATCCAGTATGCTTTGGCGTAGTAAATGCGCCCAAGCCGGCCGCTGTCGATTTGTTGCTTGATGTACTGCACATCGCTGCGCTGCCGATGATTGAAGCTAATCATCAGGATTTTGCCAGCAGATTTGGCGGCCGCCAGCATTTCTTCGCCTTCGACCGGTGTCCGAGCCAGCGGCTTTTCGACCAATACGTGTTTGCCGGCTTTGAGGGCTGCGACGGTGACTTCGTGGTGGAGCCCATTGGGTACGCAGATACTCACTGCATCAATATCAGGTTGCGCGAGCAGTTCAGCGTATTCGCCGTACGTCCGTGCGCCGTACGTGGCAGCCAGGGTTTGCACGCGCGCATCGAGGCCGGCGATCGCTGCAATCTGGACACGAGATTGCTTTGCGTACCCTTCGGCGTGCGATTTGCCGATGCCGGCACCGATGATGCCGACGCGAAGTGGGGTGTTACTCATGGGAGAATCCTTTTGTTGGCCGATAGGCAGTATGTTGCTACGAAGTACGGATGTCTTCGATGGTTGATGGGTCGCTGACATGGTCGATGAACAACACCCCATTGAGGTGATCCACCTCGTGTTGAATGGCCCGCGCAAGCAAGCCAGTGGCCCGCCGGATGCGCAAATTGCGGCCCTTCAGATCACGATATTCACACGTCACCCACGATAATCGTTTGACATGCGCATACCGTCCCGGCAGGCTCAAACACCCTTCGGTGGCGTTTATGGTTGATTCACTGGTTTGGGTAATCACCGGGTCAATCATCGCATAGGTCTGTTCAGGCTCCAGCTCGACATAACTGCCGTCTTTTCGTTTTTCGGAGCGGGCCGGGATGCGGATGACGACCAGTCGCTGTGTCACGCCGACTTGCGGTGCGGCAAGTCCGACCCCTTCGACGGCATCCATGGTCTCGAACATATCATCGACGAGCGTCGTGAGGTGTCCCTTGGTGAGGGTCACCGGGGTACATACTTGACGTAAGATTGAGAGATCGTCGGAGTTTTCGATTGACAAGATTCGCCGTACCGTCATCACAGAAGTCCTTCACCTGTATTTCATCGTCTCTATCATACCACTTTGGCTTCAAACAGGTGACTTTCACGGCACGTCATGCGTTTGTACACGCCTCAACGAGTGCTCCGCAAGAGTGGAGAAATTGTCGCCCTGAGGAGCTGTTCAGCGGTCAGGCCACTGGTCATTTTCCGATCGGAAGATAGAAGGATACCCTCTACAACCACACCAATAATGTCGCATAGCTCTTGAAGTGTCCTTCCTGGTACGACCCTGCCATCCAGGAGTTTCAGGAGTTGTTCTTCCCACCAGTCAACAAACTCGTCGACCTGCGTCGCGACGTGTGGATCGAGACCCGCAAGATATGCAGCCACGAGTTGGAGCCACACTCGCCGATGGTGCGCACTCACTGACCATTCCATAAAGGCCCAGAGCTCATCGTGACTGTCTTGTATGTACAACATCGCCTGTGCTTTGCTTTGTGCAAAAGACGTCGTGAGCGCTGCTTCGAGCAGGTGCTCCCGGGTAGGAAAGTAGTGTGTAATAACCGTGGTTGATCGGCCTATTTCTTCAGCGACTCTGCGCACCGTTACGTCTTTGATTCCGCCTGTTTCAATGATGCGCAACGTCGCTTCGATTACGTGCTCTGGCATCCCCATTGTGCATGCTCCTCAATCGTCGATTGACAAGTATACAACATCTGTTGTACGATTGAAATATACAACAAGTGTTGTATAACAAGTGTTGCATATTTTGGGAGGAGTAGTTCCTATGCAATCTGAACTCCGGAGCAATCTCTACTTCGCATCGAGTAGAGCATTGATCAAGGCACTAAAATGGGTTGGAGACCCGTTGGGAAGGTTAGAGTACGCCACGGATATGGTTGCGTTTGCCGAGACTCTGCGTTTTAAGGCCGTACACAAAAGCATCTCTGGACTGCTGCTGTCGGCCGACTATCAGGTGTGCAGAGATGTGCTCAAGTCACCGAATTGGCGAACGCTCCCAGAAGCGAACAGCGTCTTCGAAAAGCTCTATCTCGGCACCATTGCTGACTCCGAAAAAGCAGACCCGTTCCTTGATTCCATCATTGCCAAGGACGGCACTGACCATGCGAGAATCAGGAAAGCGATCCAGCCTGCATTCTCGCAGGGCATACTGCAGAACTGGAGGCTGTCTGCGGAAAAGATTGCACAAGAGCTGGTCGATGAGATTCAAGAAAACACACATATAGACTTCGTCGAATCACTCGCCACTCCACTCCCACTCGCCATGATTTGTGAGATTCTCGGTGTGCCGTTCGCCGATCGAAACATGCTCACCAGTTGGGGCAGAACACTTGCAATCATCGGACTCGACGGCCCACGCACAACCCAAGAAAAAAACGAACTCGCGCAGGCCTCTGATGCACTTACGTCGTACATTGCGGACCTCCTCGCAGACAAAAAACGAGATCCCCAAGAGGATCTGCTTTCCGTTCTTGCAACTGCAGCTAACGACGGTGACAGCCTCACCGACAGAGAGATCATCGCAACAGCATCCTTTTTGCTCGTCGCTGGCTTCGAGACGACCGTGAACCTCCTGAGCGTGGGAACTTTGGTTCTGCTTGAACATCGCAATGTGCTCACACAGGTTGCAGCGAATCACGAACTCATACCGAACCTCGTCGACGAAGCATTGCGATTCGTCACTCCCGTTCAATACACTGCGAGAACGGCCGATAGCAATCTGATTCTTTCTGACGGGACACACGTGCGTCGGGGGCAGACGATCGTCCTGCTCCTTGCGGGCGCCAATCGTGACCCAGCCGTGTTTGATTGCCCCAATGCTTTTCTCATAGGGCGTGAAAATGCACGCAAAAATATTGCGTTCGGGTACGGCGCACATCATTGTATCGGCGCACTGTTAGCCCGACTCGAAGCCGAGACGCTCTGGCGTGCATTGCTGGTGCGATTTCCAGACGTTGATACGTGGACGTTGGGAGGTACCCCGCACGTACTCCCCGGGAAAACGATACGTGGTTTAGACTATCTGCCAATCTATCTGGGAAAGAAGTCGTTATGCAACAGAGATATTTGACCAACACGCAGAAAGCCATTGTATGGACAATTGATATTGGATTTATCATCTACTGGTGTGTCATACTTTTTCGTATCTTGCCGCCAGAGCTGATGTTTGATGGGTACGAAAAAAGCGAGGTACAAGCTTGGAATTGGTCCTTTTTTCCCCTCGACATCTTGGCAGCACTCACAGGGATTATCGGACAAACCACGAAGCGACTGAACGCACAGGTTTTCCTCGTTATTTCGTTCGTTTTGACCTCCATCGCAGGAGGTATGGCACTCGCGTATTGGGTAATTCTTGGATTTTTTGATGTACTCTGGTGGGTGCCCAATTTCGTGTTGCTTGTTTTTCCGCTATGGCCGTTGTATCAGTTTGCAACAACGCCTGCGAGGAGCGAATCACGTGAACGAACGTAGTCAATCAAGAGTCCCAATTCTTTATATGCAAATCTCCAATTTCTTTTCTGGAGTGTCGAATGCGGTCGTCATGATTACGATTCCTTGGCTCATGCTCGAGGTGTCTGGCTCACCAGCATATGCAGGGTTGGTGATGGCCCTGGCGGGCGTCTCTTCGCTCATCGTCGCACCATTCGGAGGAATATGTATTGGTCGGTTCGGCACCAAAACTGTTAGCATTTTTGCCGACCTCATGTCTGCGTTATCGGTGTTGGCGTTCCCGCTGCTTGCCTTGACCGGGAATCTCTCTCCCATTGCAGTTTTGGTGTTTGCTTTGCTCGGAGCTATTTTTGACCCATTGGGCTACACCGCTCGACGAACGATGCTCCAACCACTCGCCGAGCGTACGAATGTCGACATCCACCGCCTCAATGGCA
>CANHPK010000247.1 GCA_947462525.1 Roseiflexaceae bacterium
CGACACGAGATGAGGCGTATGTACAGCATTCGGCAGCGGAGTTGCGCACTTTTGCACGCGTTAGAGCAGCACCAACTGCCGCACTGGCTTTCGCTGCTGTGCTTGACCATGGCACTGTTATTGACGGCTACCGTCATAGCGCAACGTTCATTCAAAGAACAGTGGTCGCCTACACAGCAAACTGACTTGGAACGTGATTGGCTCTTTCAGAGTTCGTTCAGCGAACTCGAACTACACGATGGCGAGCCGGCACGGTGGCTCGTAAACCAACCCAAACGCTCAGACCGATTGATGAATCAGGCAATTGACGACACGTTCGTTGGGTTTGCCTCAGCGATATCTCCTACGGAGTACGGGTCGTATAGCATTCGCTTGCACAGCCCTGAACCGAAGCAGCTGACCATCAGCGGGAACGAACGTGCGGTGCGTTTTGCACTCCAACCTGGGGTGCGCACATACACGATGCTTGTTGAACAGCAGTTCGTCCCCAGACAAACGCGGTTGTATGCCATCAGTAGCCAGCGGTTCGAGGCGTATGGATTTTATACGGATACCCCAACGCAATCGGCACGTGACGCACGTTTATTAATAGCGGACTTTCGCGGGGCGGTGTTGAACATATGGCCGACCACCACGCAGTCTGCAATTCTTTGGCTCCTGGCATGTGTTCCACTGTTTTGGCTGGTTGCTGTGGCCGCCTATACGCCCTCACGGGCACATTTGCTGCTGTGTGGAATCATCGTGTATCTGCCTTGGGTACAGTCTGTGTGGATGAACACGTCGGCATCGTACGAACCACTCGTCACCATTGTGGTGACGAGTGCACTGCTCCTTGGCCGACGAATTGCAGGCGTTCTTGGGATTGTCGAGCGCACAAAAACGACACCGCTTTGGGTATATCTGCTTTTGACGAGCATATTTGCAGACACTCGTGCGCTTCCAGCGTCGCAATGGATGATCGGAGTAGATTTTGCGCGATTACCAACCTGGAGTGACTTTTTTTCGTATCTCCTGATGCAACGCGCTGCCTTCCCCATCCCATTACTCACCATCGAATATGCCCTCGCGCGGATCCCTACGTGGTGGGTGTATGACGTGGGATACACCGTTGCGTTACTGCGATGTGCAGCAGTTGCGGGTCTGTTGGCAGCGTTTTCGGGCGTACACACACGAGGGTTGTTCGGTACTCCGGCAAAGTACCTTGTACAGATTCTGCTTGCGCTCGGGATTGCCTTTATCTATCGGTACGATGATCGAAATTACTGGATGGCCTACGATGCGGTTATCGGCTTGGCACTCGTGGTGGTCTTTCGTCTGTTGCGTTCGCCGCTCGACCGGCCACGACTTTGGCTGAGTCTGGGGTGCGCAATTGTCATTGCGGATTCACTCCGACCGTATATGCAGCTGTTTGTTCCAGTGTTGGTTGGGCTCGCACTCCTCAGCATATGGCGTGCGGCTGGGGTTCGTGGCATCGTGTTGTTCTGCGTCCCGCTGCTCTACACGCTTCTCTGGCACAGCTATCACATCGTTGTGTTGGAACAATGGTCATGGAGCAACTACGCGGGCTTTAATATTGCGCGTGCATGGTTGCCTGATGCGTATGCAGCCGCAGTAAGAGGGTTGCCGCCCGATATGCAACATCCGCTTTGGGGAGAACGAAGTAACGCACTCACCGGAGAGGTCCTGCATTGGATACGCACACACCCAGCATTGGCGTTGGAACGTGCGTTCATGCTGTTGTGGCAGATGGTGCAAATCCCGGTGACGTTCTTTCGATTTAATGATGCAGGAGGAACCTACGAAGTCACGAGGGTATTGCCGTGGTACATCGTGCCTTTTCGGTTGACCGTCTTGTTGCTGCTCATCATTCAATTGACGACGTTCGCGATGCTGGCAACGTACCGAACGGAAGGGGGGTGGGTACTGGGTATCGAACGTGTCATTTGGATTACAATTCTGGTTTTGACTGCCCTGAGCGAAACGGGTGAACAAGCACGTTTCGTTGCATCATTTGTGCCGCTGATTGTCTTGGGTATCACTGATATTTGCAAAATTGTTGATTGGGATGCATTTTTGGGGCGTTCCAACGAACGCACTCCAGCTCTGTCCAAACCGCCAGAACAGTTAAAATAACCTCACACAAAGCTGATATTCGCCTCCACCCAAGCTGAATACATCTTGAAATTATGACATCTGTCATATACTATATCTCTACATACGACATATCCTCGTAGGTCAAGGATGACACAATGACCACTCAATACGAAATTATTGCGCTTCACGGACTGCCCATTCTGATTACGTTGTTCGCGCTTTGGCAAATCAGCGGGCTCGCTGGTCGGCGCAGCCCTCGGCGTGAAGGGCTTGCGAATGCAGGGATGATTGGCATTATCATCGGCCTGATGGCCAAAACATATCTTCAAATCCAATTCAGCACAGCATTGGGTCTCGACGTGCCATCGCCGTATGCTACCTACCCGATCCTGGCAGCAGGCTACATCTTGCTGATGTTCGGATTCGTCGGTTGGGACCGGATGCTTTTGAGTCGGCCCGGTTGGACCATGCCCATCATACTCATCATTTTGGTAGAAGCAGCGACATTTGTGAGTGCGCGGCTGGGAATGGTGCAGTGGTGGATGATTCCGTTTGCGGTGGTCATTGGCAGCATGATGTTGATTGATTTGTTGTTCCTCGGTTTTGCATTGCGCCAGCGGTTAACCATTGCAGTGCCCTTCTTGCTGTTGCACATTGCATCGGTCATTGTAACCACGGCAATCGAGCTCAAAGCACCCACCGATGCAGGGCTGCTAAATGGTATCTTGCTCAGCACCATCACGAGCGCAGTACTCTTCGTTATTTCGACCCGTCTGATCACAAAACACACCGGGCGTGGCCGCATGATGGTGGTGTAGTAGCGCTTGCTCGCGTCACTACGTTTGACACCAGCCAACAACGAGAATGGTCCTACGCAGTGGGTTATCGATGCAGGTATTGTCGACTTCGGCACATTCTTTGGCTCAAACAGCGTTCTTGACCGCAGCATCAAAACTCGATTTGACAACACACCTCTCCATCGGGTATATTTCTGTTCGTAAGTGATGCGCAACCAGGCATTACGAGCCGGAGTGGCGGAATGGCAGACGCGATGGTCTCAAAAACCATTGAGGGCAACTTCATGTGGGTTCGACTCCCACCTCCGGCACCAATCATCACGGGGCGTGGCTCAGCCTGGTAGAGCGCAGCGTTCGGGACGCTGAGGTCGGAGGTTCGAATCCTCTCGCCCCGACCACCGACAGACACCGGTTCCTTGCGGGGGCCGGTTTTTTGTGCATTGAAGGCATATGAACACACCACGTTTTTCGCCATTATGGCTCGGTGCCGCGTTGCTTGGGCACACCGCTTGGGGGATATATCCCGTCCTTGCACGCTACCTCCAAATTCAGGCAGAAATACCTGGACTGACCTTATTGACCATTGCGAATGGTTTTGCAATGCTCGTCATGTTTGTTGTGGTAGCAGTCCGTGGCGAGTTCCGCCAACTGACAATCCGCGCAGGGTGGCTGGTGGCGCTCTTTGCGATGTTGCGAGCGGTCACCAATGTGCTCGCCGCGCGATACGCACCGGCTGCACAAGTGACCCTGATTGGACTATTGACTCCCCTGTTGGTGGTGATTATGGGCCGGTTGTGGTTTCATGATCCTGCGCCGCCCAAGACCGGCATTGTATTGACGCTTTCGCTGTTGGGCGCAGTCGTCATGCTCAGTGGCGATATTCAGAACCCAACATTTTGGCAGATGGGCGGGGATAGTAGCTGGGTGGGTATTGTTTTGGCGCTGGTGAGTAGTGTCATGCTGGCGTTGTACATGCTCTCGGTACGCCGAACCAGTGGGTATGGTATCTCGAGCGAAGCGAC
>CANHPK010000248.1 GCA_947462525.1 Roseiflexaceae bacterium
ACCGGTCAAACCATTGCCGAGTCGCTCAAAGATGTCCCCAGCGAGCCGTCAACAGATCAACGTGTTATTCGGCAGTGGTCCGAGCCCGTCTACGAAGAAGGACACTTGGCTATTCTCAAGGGCAATTTGTCCGAAGAGGGCTGTGTGGCCAAGATTTCGGGTGTCAAAATGCCGGTCATCACCGGTCCCGCGCGGGTCTTCGAGTCCGAAGAAGCCTGCCTCGAGACCATCCTCAGTGGCGGGATCAACAAAGGTGATGTTGTGGTTATCCGCTACGAAGGTCCGAAAGGCGGCCCCGGCATGCGTGAGATGTTGGCGCCCACTGCAGCCATCATCGGTGCAGGGTTGGGTGATGCGGTCGCATTGATTACCGACGGTCGCTTCTCGGGCGGCACCTACGGCATGTGCGTCGGTCACATCGCACCCGAAGCAGCAATCGGCGGCACCATCGGTGTCGTCCAAGAAGGTGATTCGATTACCATCGATGCCTACAAGCGCTTGATTCAACTCAACATCAGCGACGAGGAGCTCGCTGCCCGCAAAGCAGCCTGGAAACCGCTCCCGATGCGGTATCGCCGTGGCGTGTTGGCAAAATACGCAAAATTGGTGTCGAGCGCCAGCCTCGGCGCCGTCACCGATCTCGACCTCTAGGCACCGACCCCGTCCCACATGCGTTGCACGCGCCACGCATGTGGGATTCTGTTCCTCACCACCACCGTAGATACCATCTCAAAACAAAAATCTTCCCCATGAGGCCCAAATGAGCCAACCCGCATATATTGCAGCTGCTAATCTGGTCAGAATTTTCCGCAGCGACGATGTCGAAACCTTTGCACTGCAGGGGCTCGATCTGAGCGTCGAACACGGCGAAATGGTTGCACTCGTCGGCCCATCCGGCGCTGGTAAATCGACGTTTTTGAATCTGTTGTCTGCACTCGACCGCCCAGATGCCGGCACGTTAGTGGTCGGCGGCCTCGATATTGTTGCAGCGAACGATCGCCAGCGCGCCGAATATCGACGCAGCAGCGTGGGGTTCCTCTGGCAACAAACCACACGCAACCTCATCCCCGGGTTGACCGCCCGCGAAAATGTGGCACTCCCCGCCTTGTTGGCAGGGATTGCACCCGCTGAGGCATATGCAAGTGCCGATGAACTCCTTGCAGCTGTCGAAATGTCCGATCACCGGCACCGCGATCCCCTGCGGATGTCGGGCGGGCAGCAGCAACGCATTGCCATCGCCACAGCGCTGGGGTGCAAACCACCGTTACTGCTCGCCGACGAACCAACCGGCGAGGTCGATTGGGCAAGTGCAGAACGGATTTTGGCACTCCTGCAGCGACTGCGACGCGATTATGCGCTCACCATTGTCCTCGTTACCCATGACGTCCGTGTCGCTGAAGCTGCTGACCGGACCGTCGCAATCCGTGACGGTCGCACGAGTAGCGAACGTGGTGCTGATGATATCGAAACGGTCGTTGTCGATGCCGCAGGCCGTCTGCAACTGCCCGGCGAATTGCGTCAACGAGTCGGCCTCGGGTCACGTGCAACGGTCAGCGCAGTCGATGGTGCAATACTGGTCAAACCATGGTCTCCGGGGAGCACAGGTGAGGGAAGCCATGATTGACGTCCAACACGTCCGCAAAGTATTTCAGACCCCCGACGGTGAGGTTGTCGCGCTCAATGACATCAGCCTGACGATACCGACCGGCGCCATGGTCGCGTTGATGGGTCCGAGCGGCAGCGGCAAAACCACCCTACTCAATATCATCGGTGCGATGGATGTCCCTACCAGCGGTATTGTCACACTCGATGCGGTACGCGTGGACACCATGCACGCCGACGAACGAGCACTCTTCCGTAAACGCATCGGTTTTGTGTTCCAACGATTTGCGCTGATTGCGACGGCATCTGCATACGAAAATATGGAGTTTGCGCTCCGCATTGCCGGCGTTGATCGCACACAGTGGCATACGCGCATCCTCCATGCACTCGACATTTTGGACATGAACGATCATGCCCATCATCGTCCCGCAGAGTTATCCGGCGGCCAACAGCAACGGATCGCGGTGGCCCGGGCGATTTGCATCGAACCATCCATCTTGATTGTCGACGAACCGACCGC
The DNA here is from genome assembly GCA_947462525.1 of Roseiflexaceae bacterium. GTDB lineage: Bacteria > Chloroflexota > Chloroflexia > Chloroflexales > Roseiflexaceae > UBA965. Next base: position 2,123 of record CANHPK010000248.1, read on the forward strand.
CAATCTCGATTCGCAACGGGGTGCAGCAGTCCTGAGCCTCTTTCGGAACTATGCGGCAAACGGCACAACGATTGTTATGTCTACACACGATCCAACATCAGAGAAATACGCCACGTCCATTTGTCGATTGCGTGCCGGAGCGATCGAAGCATACGCGACAGCACCGTCTGTGCAACGCTAACTTCCACCACGAAGATACACACGTGATTTCTGTTCTGTACGGTACCCGGCATAGGCAATTGCAAGAATCAACGCCGCCCATGCATAATTTGCGGGGTGGTACCAAGGGCTTGATGCTTGGACAAATAACCCCATCCATTGTGCAATGGGACCGTACCATATCGAATACTCTATCAATGTTTGCAGCGGCGCCGATTCCCGTTGATACGGCACGGTACGCGCGGTGATAAGGTAGAGGAACCACAACTGCACCGCAACACTCAGTCGCAACGCAACGGCCCAGCCGTCCTTGATTTTCGGCGCAGCAAGCGAAACGCCGTACAGCGCGGGGATGAAGAAGACGACAGCCGTTGTTGATGCAAATCGGCCACTATAGCTGAAACCGCCGTAGCTGTTCCAATGCAGCCCATTGATGAGCAACGGCACTCCACCAGTAACGAGCACATACAAAAACAGTCGCCGCGAGACATGGTAGAGCCGGGCTAACCCATACACCCCAAACAACAATAACGGATGTTGTGCCAACAACCCTTGATTTTGATCGAGCAGCAGTCCGATCACGTACCGGAGCTTTTCCGCCGACAACACGACCGAATGATGGGTCATCGGTCCCAACACATTGCCCCACGCACGCAGGTGATAGGCCAGCAGCAGGAGTGTACTAACCCCTAGCAGCACTCCAATCGCGATGGGTACCTTGCCCAGAGACTTCCAACCACGGGTATGCAGTTCGTAGAGCACAAAAACGAGCACACACAACTGAATCGGCAAATACTTTGCGTGCAGCCAAGGCAGCAGGAGCAACGCCATCGACGCTCCCACCAGGGTGGTGCGACTGCGTGAAACACCACTTAACCAATACCCAATCCACAGCAATGCGACACCGGCAAGCAGATCAGGATATATCGTGCCACTCACGCCCAAGTAGGGCACTGCACAGACAAACCCAAGGGACACCAACACGATCGCGGTGGTGGAATGGAACACACGGGATGTCCAGCGGGTGACGACCAATGCAACAGAACTCGCAAGAACAATCAGGGTGAGTCGTGCGAGCAACGCGCCCCCAAGGGCCTGTGGCACTGCGATGAGCAATGGTATACCGATTGAATGCATGCTGTAGCCATTTTTGAGCGTATCAGCAGAAGGGACGCTCTGGGCAGTGCCACGCTCGGCGAGTGATTGGGCGAGTGCGACGTAGCGCGGTTCATCCCCAAATCGAGCGGAAGCATCAATGGGCTCGCAGGCAACATTAAGATGACGGCAAAGGTCTGAACCCTGATCTGCAAGCACTCGACCAAACGACAATGTCACACAACAGCCAAAAAGCAGAATCCCTACCCACCGTACGGACATCTTGCGCAGGCGCATCGCGGGCCGCGTCGCTGGCATCAGAATGAACAGTACGCCGAAAACAATCGTCAGGACCAGCAATGGATCCCAATACAGCAGACATCCCGCGCAAAATACCACGACAAAACGCAGCATAGTTAGCCACGACGAGACACACGCACACAGCAGCAGTCCTACCAACAGGCACCCGACAAAAATCAAGAGCGACCGACGCTCCGCCTGCCGGTCCCACGATGGTACAGGCGTCGTGGAGCCGAC
>CANHPK010000249.1 GCA_947462525.1 Roseiflexaceae bacterium
CAACGCGGTTATATCACCGGAGCCTGGACGAAATTTCGCTGCTTGCGACCCACGAACCAGGGTACGAACAACGGGGTTCGCTACGGATTGCGAGCAGCCAAGAAGAATACGAAGATTGCCAGCAACAATACGCAGTCATGCGCCGCGATGGACTTGCGGTCGAGCAATACGAAGGCCCGGAAGGGCGTGGCCTATTGGTACCCACGGATGGTGTCTTTGATCCGCTTGCACGGGTACGCCGCATGGCATCCACGTTACGGCTGGCCGGCGTGCCGCTGTACGAACGTTCACGCGTGACGCATATCGAACCTCAATTGGTGATTGCCAACAATCAACGCATCACCTGTCGGCACATCATTGTCGCCGTCGACGGCAATCTCGAAGTGTTGCTCCCACAGCTCACATCGGTTGTCAAAACAACGCGATTACAAATGCTCGCGACTGCACCGGACAGTACTGTACATTTTGCACGACCGGTGTACTACAATTACGGCTTTGATTATTGGCAACAACGACGCGACGAATCCATCACCATCGGTGGTGCACGTGATCAACATGCAGATGCCGAGTGGGGACATGCCGCCTACCCAACCGAAGCCGTCCAACATGCCATCGAAAATCGATTACGCACAACCGTTAGGTCGAATGCGCAGATTCTCCATCGTTGGGGGGCGAGCGTTGCATATCGCCAGGATGATATTCGTCCGTTTGTGGGGCAAGTCTTATCCAACGTGTGGGCTTGTGGTGGCTATAGTGGCACCGGCAACATCATTGGGACGCTCTGCGCACGTGATATTGCCACCGCAATCGTCACGGGTAACCAGCATGCAATCGCCGGGTGGAACGATTAAAAGGAAAGTCGCACGCAAACATGAAGCATATTCCGCTTCTGGAAATCGTACGTGACTTTTACGCGTTCCCACGCGATCCGAGCATCCGGTTTCCACAGTATCGTGCGCTGATTGGGAACGAACCAGCACTGAGACATCCGCCATTGATGCACATGAACCCCATGGCTCGTGCGCATCTCAACGCGTATACACAGACGCTCCTCGATCGAGACATCGACCACGCTGCCTCCGTTTTGGTTCCGACGGTCGCACAAGCGCTTGGGTACAGCGGCTCACATCTGCACGGGATAGGCATCGCTGATGACGTCGCAGGCGGCTGGACCAGTACCGTAGATATTGATATGAAGCGTCGCTTTGCATGTCACTTCAACGCCAATCGTACCTGGTGCTCAACCGTGCTGCTTGCAAGTGAACCTCCCACATACGCGTCGGTAATTGCAGAAATCACTGCGGCAATCGTGCGTCATCATTGGCAGATACAGCATGGTACGCCTGAACGGTTGCGTGACATGCTCGCGCAAGAACAAGCGGTATCGTGGTTTGTAACGCAACACTCCCAAGAAAATACAGAAGAATACGAGTACACCACACAGTGCATCAGTGCGTATTTTGACGAAACAGCATACCCCGCCATCGTTGCAGTGTTGCTCGGGGATGATGGCGCAGCTTCATTAGGGTACCCCCGTCACGGGTTTGGACCGCACGCAGGGCTCCACTATGCGCAACATCCAGACACGCCAATACTCAATCCGGCAGTGTTGTTCTATCGTGATGTTGCAACGACACTACGGGACATCGTTCCACAATGACCCGAGCGTCTGCGGTTCGATGTTGCCACCGCAAAGCACGACGCCCAAACGACGTACCCCAGCGGGCACCTTGCCTGCTAATAATGCGCCGGGACCTGTCCCTGCACTCGGCTCGATGACCTGCTTGAGCCGCTCGTAGATGTACCGTGTGCCTGCACGGATTTCTGCTTCGGATACCGTAATGATGTCGCGCACATGCTCTTGCACGAGAGGGAACGTCAACACACCGGGTGCATTCACCCGCAAACCATCTGCAATAGTGTCCGGAGCAGCAATCGCCGTACGAATCCCGCTCCGGAACGACCGTGCCGTGTCGTCTGCTTGCTCCGGTTCGATTCCATACACCCGAATGTGCGGATCAACTCCATGTGCCGCAATGGCACAACCTGATATCAACCCCCCTCCCCCCACGGGGACAAACAGTGCATCAAGATTAGGAACAGCGGCAATCAGTTCGAGTGCAAGCGTTCCCTGACCAGCAATAATGTGTGGGTGATCATAGGGTGGGATCAGCGTAAGGCCGCGTTTATTGGCTATTTCTGCTGCAAATGTTTCACGATTTTGGGTCATTCGGTCATAACGGATCACTTCGGCACCGTACCCCAACGTAGCAGTGACCTTGACCGCAGGTGCATCTGTCGGCATGCAAATGACCGCGGGAATACCGAGCAGTTGCGCGGCCAATGCAACACCCTGCGCATGATTTCCGGATGAAAATGCAATCACACCCGATTTCCGTTGCTCCATAGATAATCGCGACAGCGCGTTATATGCGCCACGAAACTTAAATGACCCGGTGCGTTGCAAATGTTCTCCTTTGAAGAACACATCTATTCCAAGCATGGCGTTCAACGTTTGCGACTGAAACACTGGTGTGTGGTGGACAACGCTGCTGATTTGATGCGCGGCTGATACCACGTCCTCGTAGTTCACCATGACTCTCTCCTGTTATGCGGCTGTGGCAAGTCTAGCAGATACCGTTGCAATCGTCGAAAGTCGTATCTTCATTACCATGGTAGGATGATACACAAAACCATACATCACTCAGAAAAAGTAGGGCCTCATGATTCGTGTTTTGCGCCGATTTGGCTTGATTTTTCTTCTCGTGTGTACATACGCCATCCCGTCATATACCGTCTCTGCAGCCGTGCCTTCTGCACGAGCAATACAGTCTCTGACTGCGTTAGGTGCAGACATTGTCGCCGATCCAGACACCGGTTTGGCACGATTCATTTCGTTGCCCGTGGACCAACAGAGTGCCGACCGCGAGACAAGCCGCGGACCAAACGATGCAGAATTCGTCGCCCGTTCTTTTCTCCAAACACACGGTGTCGCCTTTGGGAATAATCAACTCGCGCCTACCATGACCCTGCGCTCTACCGCTGCATTGCCCAATACGGGTAATCTCCTGCGATTCCAACAAACCTACAACGGCGTACCAGTTCTGGCAGGTGAACTATACGTCGAGGTCACCCGTTCGCGTCAGGTCGCTCGCATCAACGGCGAAGTCCTATCCGCACTCACAGTCAATACCGTCCCTACCCTCACAGAATCGGCTGCCGAAGATTTGGCGTTGACCGTGATCAAAAAAGCATATCCCGAAGCACGACTGACGCTGACATCGACACGTCTTGGGTTGTGGATTTTTGACCCGCAATTACTCGGCAGTCCCGAAACGCCGGTAACCACGCTCAACTGGCGCTTCGAAATCCGTGACAGCGCAGAACTCCGGGCGCTTGTCCTCATCAACGCACATTCCGGCGCAACGACTATCCAGTTCAACCAAATTGCCCATGCACTCGATCAACGCGTATGCAACGGCAACAATGTGATGGACACAGATACCAATCAAAACAATGATTGTGCAACGGATAGTCAAGCGACACGACTCAACAGCCCAACAGACAGCGGGGTCGCTGATGTAGATGTCGCCTGGGCGAACGCCAAGGCGACCTATGACTACTTCAATACCGTATTGGGGCGCGACTCGATAGACAACGCGGGGATGAAGATAATCTCACTGGTCAATTATTGTCCAAATGGGGAATCGTGCCCGTATCAAAATGCCTTTTGGGATGGTATCCAAATGACCTATGGCGCCACATTCGCATCGGCAGACGATGTGGTTGCACACGAATTGACCCACGGCGTCACCGAAAAAACAGCAGGTCTGTTCTACTATTTTCAATCTGGCGCGATAAATGAATCACTGTCTGACGTTTTTGGCGAGCTTGTCGATCTA
>CANHPK010000250.1 GCA_947462525.1 Roseiflexaceae bacterium
TATAGACATGATCACCCGCAAGCACGAGGACATGCTCTTCGGGTTGTTCGCTCATAAAATCGACATTTGCGCGCAACGCATCGGCGTTCCCTTTTTGCCAACTCATCCCTGTACCCACATAGGGGTGCAGAATGTGTACTCCACCGATGCGGCGATCGAGATCCCATGGTTTGCCGACGCCGATGTGTTCTTGCAGCGAACGTGGCCGATACTGCGTGAGAACGCCGACATTGGTAATCCCCGAGTTGATGCAATTCGAGAGGGTGAAGTCTATGATGCGGTATTTGCCCGCAAAGGGCACCGCTGCTTCGGCACGTTCTGCGGTCAAGACGCTCAACGCTGGATGTTCGCCACCAGCCAAAATCAATGCAAGTACACGACTCATCGGACCATCCTCTCGTTTAGGTGACGTGGCCACGTCGCGTGGCGCGCAGGAGTGCGAATCGATCCGAGCCCCAGGTAACTCCCCATGCAAACGCCGCACCGAGCACGACCAAGTGGAGCAGACAGGCCCCCCAGTCTGCAGTCGTCTGCAACGGTCCGTCAGGGAGAGGCGGCAAAAATGGCTGTGTTGTGGTCAATAATAACACCATCCCACCAATGCTCAACAGCCAGAGTCTGCGCGACGCCACCACCTGGATGTCGGGATGCGCCCGCCGCAAGTACCACAGCAACAGGGTCGCTTCGATGATGTTGGCGACGCTGAACACACTGGCAATCGTCCAGAGCCGGTCGGCGCTGCTACCGTTTTGGCTGAGCAACCACCCGATCGTCACGTTGAACAGCACAACCACCAAGCCGACGATGACAGGCAATCGCGTGTTTTGGAGCGCAAACCAGATGCGAACGGCGATTTCTGCGACACAGAAGCCTGCCAGGCCGATTGCATACCCTTCTAGCGCTGCCGTGGTTAGGGCTGCAGATGTGCCATCAAATGAACCACGCTCGTACAGCAGTTTGACGATGGTACCGGCACCTGCATATAACACAACCGATGCAGGGATTGTCACGGCCAAGACGCTCTGGACGGCGAGACTCGCTGCCCGCGCAAAGGCGGGACGATCGCCCCGTGCCAGATGGTTGGCGAGCAATGGGAAAATGACCGTTCCGATGCTGAGCCCAATCAGCCCATGTGGGAGCAACATGATTTGGAGGGCGTACCCCGATGCAGCCACCGCACCGAGACCAAATGCCGAGGTCACCGCAATCATGGTCGTCAGATTGATTTGCCATATCGACTGTCCGAACAGCCTCGGCAGCACCAACGCTCCGACAGCCCGTACGCCCTGTGTTGCCCATCCCCGTAATTGGTAGTGCCAGCCCAAACGGCGGAGCGTCGGTATTTGGATTGCCACAAAGGCGATCGCCCCAATCAAGACGCCATATACCACACCGTCAATACCGTACCAGGGAGCCAGCACTGCTGCACCGATGATGATCCCCACATTGTAGAGATTCGAACCAATGGTGGGTATGCGGAACTGTTCGTGTGCCTCGAGGGTCGCTTTGGCAATCCCGCCAATTCCCAACAGGATTGGTTGGAGCAGGAGCAGACGCATCAAGTGTGCGGTGAGTGCTTGCTGTTCGGGCTCGAACCCTTGCGCGGTTGTCAGACGCACTATGGGTTCCGCAAAAATCCACCCCACCACCGCACATCCGATCAAGACGGGTAATGCGAGGTTCAGGACTGCATTCGCGAGGTCCCACGCTGCGGATTCTCCGGCTTCGACCCGACGTGCCTGGAACACGGGGATTAACGCGGTACCAAGCGCACCACCGGCGACAACGAGATATAACAAATCCGGGAGCGCGAAGGCTGCACGATATGCATCGACGTGGGGTGATGTCCCAAATTGTGCTGTAATGACCATATCACGCACCAAACCGAGGACGCGGCTGAGAAAATATCCGAGTGCAACTACTGCAGTATGTATCAGGGTGCGTGAGCCAGGGTTTGTCATTCGAGCTCCCATGTTGCACACTCCTGCGTGTTTTGGTATAATCAGATTTCAGATGCTCATGTGCAATGAATTCATGAATTATACGGGAGAAGTGATACCTTGGCGAACACCAAATCTGCGTTGAAGCGCATCCGTACTTCAGAAAACCGTCACGCTCGCAACACGTCGTACAACGCACGTCTCAAGACAATGGTCAAAAAAGCAGAGCAGACCATTGCTTCCGGCACGCTCGATCAAAAGGCAATCATCACTGCATTGAGCACGTTGGACAAAGCTGCCACCAAGGGTGTCATTCACCGTAACAATGCAGCACGTCGCAAGTCACGCTTGATGAAGAAGCTCAACGCAGCCAGCAAATAATGCGGCCGCATCGCCCCACTCGCGACAGCGAGTGGGGCGTTTTCATGTCTCCATTACCAAGAGATCGAGCCCGGCATGCACATCAATGCCTCCGGTTTTGCTTTTGTGGTCGAGACTGAGCACCCGTTCGTGCAATCGCTCGAGATCTGCCGGGCTGAACCCACGTGCTTGTTCGATTGCTTTATCCGTCAAGAACCCAGGTCGTAATCCGACACGTGCGGCGATTTCGTTGGGTCGCAACCGTAGTCCGTCGAGTTCACGGACTTGCAACAAAATGCGTACCTGGCGGGCAATCATAAAGATGATATAAATCGGCGCCTGACCATCGGCAATCAGGTGACGGAGCTTTGTCAGTGCAAGCCCCTTGCGACGCGCGGCTAGCGCATCCACAAATGCAAACATGTTTTCTTCGGTGTCGTCAGACACCAACAAGTCGACTGTTGCCTCGTCCACCGCCCCGCCCGGCCGTACATATGTCGCCAATTTGGTCATTTCGTTGAGCAACGTTCTGCCATTGTTCCCTACCAACGTCAGCAAGCGGTAGGCAGCACGATTATCGATGGTGACGCGGAGCGAACGTGCCAACTCACCGAGCCAGCGTACGATGTCGGTCTCTTTGAGGTATGCGAATTCTTCGACCTGCGCGATTTTGCCAAGATGGGTATACAGCGCACCCCGCTTGTCGATGTCCTCGTTCTCGACAAAAATGACGTCACACCAGGCGGGGAGTCGCTCGAGGACGAGTTTGAATTCGTCTCGCTCCTTCCCAGCTTTCTGATGTTTCAACAAATCTTCCACAATGACCGTCCGTCGATCATGCAGAAAGGGAAACGCTTCGCTTGCCTGAATGAAGGCATCGAGTTTAAATCGCTTGCCTTCTATGCGGCTGATGTTGAGCGATTTGGCTGCCTCCGGGATGGCAGCCAGATACTCATGGAGGCGTTCGCTACGTCGGTATTCGTCGGGACCATGCAGCAATACAATCATGTCGTTTTCTCGTTCGCGCAGTTATGCATTTGGCGTGCACGCAAGGAACTCGCGGTATGCTGCGCTCGCATCGGGATGTGGGAGCTGCGGCGCAAGCGGTGCACCAACGGGTGTCCCTGCCCCTGCCAGGATGGCTTTGATTGTGGCGACCGCACCGACCTTGCGTACATACCCATCGACTGCCGCCAAATGTGCTTGAGCCGTCGTGTTCGTCGGGTCATCGGTTACGGTGCGGACCACCGCAGGAACGATATTGGCTATCGCCAGGATCGACCCAGCAGCGCCGTCGCGAACTGCTTGTGCGAGGATAGGAGCGTTCCCCGTATAAATGGCTAACTGTGGATAGCGGGCAACGAGCATCGCCGTGTGCGCTTCATCCACCCCACTATCTTTGATTCCGGCCACATACGTTGGATGTGATGCGAGCAAGCCATCGATAATCGTCGGGGTAATGGGCACCCCGGTCATCGGTGGAATATGGTACAAAACAAGTTTGCTTCCGAGTGGTAGCGCATCACACAGTGCCCGATACCATCCGAGGACACCGAGTTCTCCAGATTGTTTGTAGAAGAACGGCGGCAGCACCAGACA
>CANHPK010000251.1 GCA_947462525.1 Roseiflexaceae bacterium
CCTGGCCCCGGTTTGGGCGGCCACTGCATCCCCATTGACCCGCTGTACTTGTCGTGGAAGCTCAAATCACTCGACTACACCGCGCGCTTCATCGAGTTGGCCAGCGAGGTCAACACCTCGATGCCACGCTATTGGGTCCAAAAGGTCGCCGATGCCCTCAACGAGCAGTCCAAAGCGGTGCGCGGCAGCACGATCTTGGTGCTCGGCGTCGCCTACAAAAAAGACGTCTCGGACGTGCGTGAGTCACCGGCGTTGGACATCATCCACCTCCTGCGTGAGAAGGGTGCGACCGTCGCATACCACGACCCGCATGTCGCGAGCATCCGCCTCGAGGGCGACCGCCTGCACGGGGTCACCGATCTCGACGCAGCCTTGGCAGCACACGATTGCGTGATTGTTGCGACCGACCATACGGGCTACGATTGGCAACAGATCAAATCGCGCAGTCGATTGATTATCGATACGCGCAACGCGATTCGCTAAATAGACGACACGCACCGCAGACACCGTCGTCTGCATTGCCGCTGGAGGCAAGACGTGACTCGCATCGTGACCGTACATTCCCGTGTGTTATCGCCATAGACTGACCATACAGCCGTGACGGGTTGTACGGTCAGTTTGTTCTTTTCGGGTTCTCTGAGCCCAAACGGTACAACCCGCCACTCGCACACTCCCATGCAGACGAAAGAGGCTCCCATGCGCCGCACACCCGTACAGTCTTATGACAGCGCACATCTGCGCAACATCGCCATGCCCATCGGCGGCATTGGCACCGGCACCGTCTCGCTGGGCGGGCGTGGGGATTTGCGCGATTGGGAGGTAGGCAATCGGCCGGCCAAAGGGTTCCGCCCCGACACGGCCTTCATGGCGGTGCGCATCCAAGCGCCGGGGGCTGACCCCATCGTCAAAGCACTCGAGGGACCGCTGGAGCTGTCTGACTACCAAGGGGCATTCGGCGCGACGGTCGCGCATCACGGGCTGCCGCGCTTTCGTAGTGCCAGCTTCGACACGAGCTATCCGTTTGGCACAGTGCATCTGAGCGATCCCACCGTACCGGTGACGGTGATGCTCGAGGCCTTTAACCCGCTGACCCCACCCAACGCCGATGACAGCGGCATCCCCATCGCCGTCTTGACCTACACCTTCACCAATACGAGTGCCGACGCGCTCCAGCTCGACTTCGTGGCCGCGCTGCAAAACTTCATCGGGAGCTCACCCGCCAACGGGGCGTATGGGTCGGCGATTTTCAACGATTTCTTTGCCCAGAGCGAGGCAGACAAAACCGCCCAGCGCAACACCATCGCCGAGCGCACTGCCCCACGTCTGCACGGGCTTGCCTATGCACCCGCACCTGCCTTGGCCGGGAGCGAATTCGAAGGCACGCTGGCGCTGGCATTGCTCGATGCAGCCGAAGTGACGACGCGGACGGGCTGGGCGGACTATACCTGGGGCGATTCGTTGCTGGACTTTTGGGATGACTTCCGTGCCGACGGTCGCCTCGAGCCGCGCCTATCCGCTGCACTCAAACCCATCGGCTCGATTGCCCAGCACCAGACGTTGGCGCCCCACGGCACGGCGTCGGTCACCCTGCTGCTCAGCTGGCACTTCCCGCAGCGGATGGCCTGGCGCTCCGAAGAATACGGTGCGATGCACTTCGGCGAGTACACCGACACCGTGGTGGGCAACTACTACACGACCCAATACGCCGACGCCTGGGACGTTCTGACCAAAACAGCCCCACGGCTGGCTGATTTGACCGAGCGCACCCTCGAATTCGTCGATGCGCTTACCAGCGCCACCCTGCCTGCACCGTTGATCGAGGCGGCGTTGTTCAATCTCAGTACGCTGCGCAGTCAGACGACCTTCCGCACCGCCGATGGTCGGTTCTATGGTTGGGAGGGCAACGACAATACGCGTGGATCGTGTTTCGGATCGTGTACACATGTGTGGAACTACGAGCAGACGACGCCGTTTTTGTTTGGCCCACTCGCCAAAATCATGCGCGAGAACGAGTTTTTGCACGCAACGCGGGACGACGGCTTCATGAGCTTCCGCATTGGGTTGCCGCTCGCCAACGCCCAAGCCTGGCCCACCGCAGCAGCCGACGGGCAGATGGGGACGATTGTCAAACTGTTCCGCGAGTGGCGTCTGAGCGGCGACACCGGCTGGCTGGCGCGCCTCTATCCCAAGGCCAAAGCGGCGTTGTCGTTTGCCTGGATCCCCAACGGCTGGGACGGCGACCGCGACGGCGTGATGGAGGGGTGCCAGCACAACACCATGGACGTCGAGTATTTCGGCCCCAATCCACAGATGCAGTTCTGGTACCTGGCTGCCCTGCGTGCCGCCGAAGAAATGGCCCGCGCCGTCGACGACAAAGACTTCGCCCGCGAATGCTGGCGCCTCTACAAGGCCGGCCGCGACTGGACCCAAGACAATCTGTTCAACGGCGAGTATTACCGCCACGAAATCCGGCCGCCGGGCGACGCCGCCAACATTGCCCCCGGCATCCGCCATATGGTGATGGGCGCCTCTGACCTCAGCAACCCTGAGTTGCAGCTCGGCGACGGCTGCCTGGTCGACCAGCTCGTCGGTCAGTACCTGGCATCCATCAGTGGGATTGGCAATCTGACCGCCGCCAAACAACTCAAAACGACGCTCCAGAGCATCTACACACACAACCGCAAAGTGGGCTTCGAAGACCACTTCAACCACATGCGGAGCTTTGTGCTGGGTGACGAGACCGCCTTGCTGATGGCCTCGTACCCGCGCGGCAACCGGCCACAACGACCGTTCCCCTACTTCAACGAGGTCATGACCGGCTTCGAATACGCCGCCGCCGGGAGCATGATCTATGCCGGCTTGCGTACCGAGGCAGTGCAGGTGGTCAGCGATATCCGTGCGCGCTACGACGGCGCCCGCCGCAACCCCTTTGACGAGGCCGAATGTGGACACCACTACTCGCGCGCGATGGCCAGCTTTGGCTTACTGATGGCCTGGTCGGGGCAGATGTACAACGCCACCAATGGCGAGCTCATGTTTGACCCGCTGGTCCCCAACAGCAGCGTCTTTTGGGCGACGGGGCATGCCTGGGGCACACTCGACTACCGGCGCAATGAGTACGTGTTGACCATTTATGCGGGCGAACTGCAGCTGTCGCGGTTGGTGATCGGTGACGACGAAATCTGTGCCTACGGCGTCATCCAAACGATGGGGCGCAGTGCGCATGCGTACCAGGTAAGCTGATGACATCGCGCCGCCGCGTCATTCTCGGAGCTGGACTCCTGTCGCTCGCTGCACTCGCCGTGGCGCTGTATCGCCGCCTTGTTCCCAGTACACCGGTGCAGTCCACCACCGTCGCCCCAGACCATCCCGACCTGCGGTACATGGGGCGCTGGGACAGGACGAATCCCACCCTGCCCAGCGTCGGCTGGCAGGGCGCGCAGATTGCGTTTGTACTTGAGGGCACTGCGGTAAGCGCACGCCTGCGGACGTTGTCAAGCATCGATTATCTGCTGGTCATTGTCGATGGGGTGATCCAACCCGAGCGCATTCGAATCAGCGCCGATGACGCACCTATCGTTATCACAGCGGGCTTGGTAAAAGGCAAACATCGCATCCAAATCATCAAAGAAACCGCCCAGGGCGGCGATCTGCAGTTCGCCGGATTGACCATTGCGGGGACGATCGTCGCAGAAGACGCGCCCGCACCGCGCCGGCACATCGTCTTTTTCGGCGATTCGAACCTGGCCGGTGAGTCGTTGCACCACGAAGAAAACAACGGCGACATCACATACATGGGCTGTCACCATACCTACGCCGGCATCACGGCACGAATGTGCGTCGCGAGCTACGAAAACGTCTCGTACGGTGGGGCCACCATCGGCTCGATCCA
>CANHPK010000252.1 GCA_947462525.1 Roseiflexaceae bacterium
TTCGTAGAGGGTGCCATACGAATTGATCTCTAGCTCGTAGTAACAGTCGTCGCCACCGATAAAGATTTCGACATCGTTGTCGAGCCATATAAAACTATCCCGTTGGGTCATTGTGGCACTCACAAATGGCTCTTCGATCCAGTACCCAACATACAGACAGGTGTCGTCGTACAGACAGGCAACACGGGTGTCGTAGAGCGCAGGTGCGCCACTCACCATGTCGACGAAGCGCGGTGAGCGTCGGGCGGTCGCCCATGGTTCCTTGGTCAAATCGCCATCAATGACGATGGGCGTGGAGATGCGGTGGGCGTCAATGTGGGTGAGCTGCTCGGGTCCGACTCCGTATCGCGGTTTCATGTAAGTCTCCAGAGTATTGCATAAGGGTATTATACGGAGTTGTACGCAATGAATGAAACGTGATATTGATAGTTTTTGACAATTGTGATAAAACCTTACCAAGTCGATACGAACGCGAATTTGACAGGCAGTCCGTGCCTTGTAGCGTCCGGTAATTGAAATGGGGAAAATATGTACAAACGAGTAGTAACGTTGACACTGATCATGGTCGTTATCTATGGTGCGTTTTTAAACCATACAGAGGATATCACCCATGCCCAGGGTTCAATTATTGCGCGACCGACCCGCCAGACCACATTCCCACTCCATCGACCTACCCGCGCATCCCATAGTGCGGGGCGCGTCGGCACCCAATATGAAGGAGGGGCACGTGCCGCAGTGTGGGGACGGGCGTGCCCTGGCTGTGCGACATATCCGACGATCGCGGCGAATGACCTGGTTGCTGTTGAGGCGTGGGCGAATGGTGGTGTGGGACTGCGTGAGGATGGTGTCCTCCAGCAGATCGGCAATGTGATTCCGCGATTCCCCGGCTACGCCGCGGCAGCGCATGTCGCCTTGGCGAGTATTACCTTGCAGAATTATGATGTGGTGAAGTTGGCCGCAAGCCTCAATCACGCCATTTTTCTACGCAGTGATGGGAGTATCGGCGGTTTCGGTGATAACACCCATCTCCAGATTTCAACTCCTCCTGAGGCACTTTGTGAATGCATCGTGGATGTCGCAGCGGGTATGCATTTTTCCATGATGCTGCGCGATGACGGGACGGTGTTTGCATGGGGTTCTTATTATCCCATCGAAGGTGCCCTACCAGTAGCCGTCAGCACCAACGCAACGACTGCGCTCGTGACCAATGCCGTCAAGATTGGGGCTGGTAACGCAACCATGTATGCCCTCAAAAACGATGGGACGATGCAATTTTGGGGTCGATCCCCAGGGGTTTTAGCCGAAGCGACTTTGGGAAGTCTGACCGATGTCGTCGATTTCGATGTGAGCCCATACAACAGTGGGATAGCAATAAAAGCAGATGGGACGGTGGTTGGCTGGGGGAGCAGCTCATATTTCTACGCCGACGTTGCTCCAGATACCGCGTTTAGCACGACGAACGCAGTTGCCGCCAGTGTCGGGCTTTCGTACGGCATGATTCTGCGTGATGATGGCACAATTGTAACCTACGGAAATCCTGACAACACCTATAAGCAGCGGAACGTTCCTGCTGCCTTGCAACATGCATTCGCAGTGGCAGCAGGTGATTCAATTGCCATCGCACTGAATACCGAGCCAGTCGTGAATGCAATCAGCGATAGTGTACCGACGTCGGGTGCGGAGGTTATCGTGTACGGCCAATATTTGTCGGGTGTGACCAAAGTCTACCTCGATCGCGTCGGCACGCCACTGCCGTTCAGTGCAACACCCTACCAACTGACGATTCGGTTGCCCCGCCATGCACACGGGCCAGCGCGCTTGATTCTCGTGTCGGTGACCGGCGCACGGACAATCGTGCCCATCATCTATGAAAAGGTTAATGCAAGCTCTACCGCACGACCGACGAATACGCAGCTCTCGACGCGCACCAAGACTCCCACATTCACGGTGACTCGTACCCCAACGAAATCGCTGACGCCGAGCAAAACGCCGACATTGACCAGATCTTTGACACCGACACGGACCCGAACGCCGTGTCTCATCTGCCCGCCATAGGCTATCGGATTGGATATCCAGACCCGGGTACGGTCACGTACCCGAGTGTATTTTTCAATCGGTGGCGGGTGTTAACTGCGCCAACATCCCGCCGTCGGCGTGAATGGCGGCACCGAGCACAAATGCAGCGTCTGGACCTGCTAACCAGTGGATGACATGGGCGATATCTGCTGGCTGACCGACACGGCCGATTGGCTGCACCCGGGCCCAACCCGCCAAACTGGCTTCGACGCCGTCGCCGTGGGCGATATCGCTCCGGAGCATCGCCGTATCGATTGCGCCCGGAACCACACAATTGGTGCGAATGCCCAATCGACCGTAATCCATCGCCATCTGCCGGGTCAATGCGACGACCCCACCTTTGGAGGCGGCATATGCTGCAATGTTCGTGGTCGTGGCAAATGAGTGCGGCGAAGCGATGTTGATGATTGCACCTGCCTGTTGCGACAGCATCGTGGGCAAGACCGCTGCACTACAGAGGTAGACACTGCCGAGATTGGTATTGAGGATCCGCTGCCATTCGTGCCAACTCGTCAGATGCAACGGTTTGCTGATGAGGATACCAGCGTTGTTCACCAGTACATCGATGCGGCCATAGCGTGCAAGCACACCGGCAACCATTTGCTGCACTGACGCTTCGTCCGACACATCGCAGCGTACGGCCATGTGTGCTGACGGCTGTGTGGTGCGTGATACGGTGTGTTGTGCAGCGGTCAGGTCGATGTCGGCAGCGACCACCACATCGCCTCGTTCGGCGAAGGTGAGTGCGGTCCCTTGGCCAATCCCTGATCCTGCTCCGGTGATGATGATAACGCGAGTCATAGTTGCTCCTCTGTCGATATAGAGTTTTCGGTTGTTGTGGTGTCCGAAGTGAGTGTGGATTGCCAATCTGCCCAAAGTGCCTGCATGGGCGGACTCGATGCGAGCAGGTGCGCAAGCGACCCCTGCGCGATGATCTGACCATCTTCGATGACAATGACCGTGTCAGCCTGCGCCAACACTGCCGGTCGGTTGCTACTCGCAAGGATGGTTGTTCCGGTGTCGGCGAGATGTCGCAGGATGTGGGCTTCGGTCACGATATCGAGGGCGCTGGTGACGTCATCGAGAACGAGGAGTTCGGCACGTCGCAACAGTGCACGTGCCAATCCGACACGTTGTCGTTGCCCCCCCGAAAGGCGCATCCCACGTGGACCGACTGCCGTATCGAGCCCCTGGGGCATGTCTGCAATGTCGGCGTCGAGCGCTGTCGCAGTCAGAACGTCGGCAAGCCCCTCAGGAGATGCACCAAACGTGATGTTGTCACGGAGCGGAGCACTAAAGAGAAAAGGCTGTTGAGGCACAGCAACGACTGCGCGCGACCACGTACCATCGCTCACGTTTGTGTTCCACAGGATTGTCCCTTGCTGTGGTGCGAGCAGTCCCGCGCAGAGGTTGAGCAGGGTCGTTTTGCCGCTTCCTACCCGGCCAGTGAGTACCGTCAGAGACCCGCGCTGGAGCGTGAACGACACGTTGCTGACGCCACCACCCTGGGTATGGTGATAGCTCAATTCCTGCACGCGGTAGTGGTCGAGCGGCGGCACCGGCGTAGCAGCGGTTGCAGTGCCATTGCCGTGCGGCGCTTGGTGGACCTCGATGAGTGCAGGTGGTTGATCTGGCACGGATGCGACGAGGCGTTCGATCGAGACCTTTTGTTGGGCATAATCACCGACGAAGGTTGCCCATGTTTGTGGCATTGCTGCGACAATACTCAATCCCGTGAACAACACCAACACATCGCCTACTCCAATGGTCTGCAGTGCAATCTCGGGTATGGCATACCACAGAA
>CANHPK010000253.1 GCA_947462525.1 Roseiflexaceae bacterium
ATTCTCGGCTATCTGTCAACACTGCCATCACATTCGTCGACGTTGTCTATGCCGAGTGTGGTCTCATCGAATGCTACGACGACGTCAGCAGTCGCCGCGGTAGTCGCCACAGTCGCTGCTCCTGTTGTGGCAGCGGTCGTTGATACGGCGACTCATGTCGCAGCACCACACGATACCAGTCCGCTCGACAACGGAGCGGTAACGAACAGTCCTGTTTCTTCCTCGACCGGATCAATCAACATCGACGTCATCGAAAAGCTCGAGCGGTTGAATCGCCTGCGCGAACTCGGCACCATCACACAAGAAGAATACACCGTGCTCCGTCAGCAAATAATGAATACCTAAGGGATTGGAGAGAGACATGTGGCGTATAGTACTCGGCCTCGGGGTATTGTTGTTTGTCGTCGGTGTCGCGGTGGACGGCCGTAGTCCCACTGTCGCGTTCCGAGAATCATTGCAATCGCCCACCCCCACATCGACGATTACCCCTACTGCCACACTGACCCCGACAATCACGTTGACACCGACCCACACGGCAACACTCACTGCGTCGCTGACGCCCTTGCCGACACTGACACCAATACCGACGCTGACACCCAAACCGAAGAAGCTTGTCTTCTATCAGAAGAATTCAGATGACCAGCGCGGCTGCATTTCGGTACAGATACGCGGTATTCGGGTCAAAAACTGGTCACTCGCAATCGCAAATCAATCACTCGGTGCAACGTTTGACGGCGGTGGCAACGCACGCGTCTGTGGGTTGAAGTGGGGCCGAAAGTTCACCTTCACGGTGTATAACACGTCCGGAAATGCAGTTGTCGGTGGGGTTGGTATTGCCTCGCGGGACAAAGCTATTTGGATAGCAGACTGGCGTTAATCAGCCATAGTGCGAGCAGACCGAGCGGTCTGCTCGCACTTGCCCCATCACCCCCACATCACCTCGTGATACTCTGCAACCGGCACAAATCCCAACCCGGCATACACCTGTTGCGCGCGCGCATTACCAGCGGCCACATTCAAGCCGATATGTGCTATCCCGAGCGCATCCAGATGGCGCAACAGGCGCGCACACACCTGGCGCGCATAGCCCTGGCCGCGGACCGCGGGGTGGCTGGTCACATTACCCAGTGCAGCCACCTGCTCGCGCTCCGACACGACGTGGATGCCTGCAGCGGCCACCAGCGCATCGCCGTGCCAGATCCCCGCATAACAGCCGGTCTGTACCATGCGCGCGTCGAACCAATTGCCGGGGTATGCCTCGGCATACAATCGCTCGAGTGCCTGGATGTCGTTGTCGGTCAGCATGACTGTCGCACCTGCATCGGCAGCCAACGCCATGGCCCGGTCCTGCAATCCCATCTTTCGGTACGATCCATGCGGCTCGCTGGAATACACTGCGCCGAGCATCTGTATCGTCGGGGTGTCGATATGCGCATAGAACCGCTTGGGCAACACATCGCACAGCGCCTGCACGAATTGCTCGTGGCCAGTTCCTGCTTCGTTGGCATGCGTCAGCAGCACGGGTGCCCCGCCAGGAACATAGAGCAAGGCGAGCTGCTCGATTGCCGTGCCGTCCACCCAGCCATACCAGACGGTCTGCGGCCAAAAAAACGGATCCAAATCGCCGAGCTCATAGATATGCCGCATCGGCTGTCGACTCAGATACGCACGGATCGCCGCCGCATCGTGGAGTGCCTGCAGGGTTGCCATATAATCCTCCTCCGATCCGAGCTGATTGCACGTGGAAATCGTCATTCTGCGCTACCATAGCTGTAGTACACATCAGGGACACCCATGCTCAGCATCTATATATTATCCATTACCCTGCTCATTATTGCCCCGGGCGCCAACATGTTGCTCGTCCTGGGCATCGCCAGCACCGCTGGTTCTGCAGCTGCCCGCCGTGCCGCACTCGGGCTGACCTGCGGCGTCGTCTGTCATACCGCCCTGGCTGCCACTGGCGGGTCGATTGCCCTGCAACGTTGGCCCGATGCCCTGCAGCTTATCCAAGTCCTGGGCGGCTTGGTGCTCATCTGGATCGGCGGCCAGATGCTCTACCGGCAGCTCCGTTGGCAGCCCACCAGCCCCAAAGCTGACCGCCACGACACACCGTCGCCGTTTGCCCAAGGCGTTGTGTCGAGCCTTTCGAATGTCAAAACACTGGTTCTGTTTGTGAGCTTTCTGCCACAGTTTTTTGCGGTCGATCAGTCGGTTGCAGTGCAGTTTGTGCTCCATGGCGGTATCTACGCCCTGCTGACCCTGATCATCTACGCGACCATCGGCAGTGTGGCTGGCGTGTTTGCCGCTACCCTGCAACGACCGCTCATCCAACGCGGGGTGCGTGCCGTTGCAGGGATTGTCATCATGGTGTTTGGGGTGCTGGGGGTCCGAGGAACATAGCCTCATGGCACGATGCACCTGAGCGAAGTTGAAAATCAGGTATTTTTAACAAAAACAAGCGTCCTTTCCGTTGTCATACTGCGTCAAAGAAAGGAACGCACATGACGTCACCACGAACAATCTGCCCGCAGTGCATTACTCTGCACGCACCTTCTGCCTCGGTATGCCCCGATTGTGGCGGGGCGCTCAAACTGATGAGCCCTAGCGAATCACCGACGAATGCTGGCGCAACAACGACAGGGACAACGGTCAACACGGTAAGCACCACTACTCCTCACGCATTGACGTGCCCGCACTGTAAGGGTACGCTTGCGTCCGTAGGTGGAACTACGTGTCCACTCTGCAATAAACCGTTCCCCGCATGGTGGCTTGCTTGGACCAAAGCACAGCAACCTACCTCGCCAGAAACCGAAGGGACTTCCTCAGGAATAAAGCCACCAGAAATACAACAAACTGCAGCCCCTCCACCAGCAAAAAAAAACCAACGACAGATACCAGGACATTTTTCTGCTGACCATCATGCGGACATTATTGAGCGCTCCTATAACGCATATACCCTACAGCTGATGCTCGTCAGAGGGATCGCGTATCTTGCGTCGATCATCGCCGGCATCTTGTTTATTGTTGTTGCAGGATCGTTGAACGGAATGTCACGAAATAGTTCAGACGTGATGGGCTTTCTCTCCGTGGGCGTCTTTGCGGGTTCATTCTCCGGGTTTATTGGGACATTTTTTGTCGCATTCGTGTTCTTTTTACTCGCAAACATCCTAGAGATGAAAATAGCCGACACCAAGAACATCGTATTCATGGCCAAGCGTGCAAACGAGACCCAACAGATACAGGCGCAGCTGCTCCAGCTCTTATCACGGGATCAGCAGCGCTGAATCTGCGCTGACGACACGGCTTGCAGACGGTAGCCGGTCTTGTGCATCCAGGACAGCGCTGTTTGTGCTCCGCGAGGGTACGTACGGTGATGATGGACATGACCACCGGCGGGATATTTGCCGCCCCTAAGCAACGACCGTACTTCAATCGGGGGAGGCACGCGGTTGCTGGGGGCGTTTTCATGGTGTCTGGGGTGGGCTGATGGCAGCGGTGTTCTTCAGCCCCGCATAGTAGCGCCAGCCCACCAGCAGTGCCACCGCGTTGATTACCCCGACCACCACAAACGGGCTGGCTGGGGCGATTTCGACCAGACGTCCGGCAGTCAACGAGCCGATAATCATGCTGATGCTCCAGACCGCTATGAGCAAGCCAAATAGCGTTGCGTGATCACGCTGCGGCACACCGTCTGCCACCCAGATAAACATCAGGGTAGCCAATGCCCACGCGGCAGCAATGCTAATCACACCGCCCACAAACAACCCGACCACGGTCGTATGTGCCAGCGCCAAAAACAGACTGCCACCCACCATGACCGCAAACGACACCGCCGTCGGCCACTGCGCACCCCAGCGATCTGCTGCCCGCCCGGCA
>CANHPK010000254.1 GCA_947462525.1 Roseiflexaceae bacterium
CTGGCGTGGCAATACCTGCGCCTGGCGGTGATGAACGAACTGCAATACCGCATCAACTTCGTCATCCAACTCTTTGAGACGGCCATTGCGTTGGCGACGGCGCTGGTGGTGTTGAGCCTGGTCTATGCGCAGACAGAATCCCTGGGCGGCTGGAGTCGCTACGAGTTGCATTCATTGCTTGGAGTTTATACCGTACTCACGGCGGTGGTGCAGATGAGCATCCAGCCCAACATCGAACGGCTGATGACCGACATCCAAAAGGGCACATTCGATTTTGTGTTGCTCAAACCGATCGATGCGCAGGTGCAGATAAGCATCCGCGAGGTGCGAATCTGGCAGTTTGTCGACATCGTGGCCGGAGCAGCCATCCTCATTGACGGCCTCGTGCGCCTAGGTGCGCCGTTGGATGCAGGACAGGTTGCGTTGTTTGGACTGACGTTGCTGCTGGGCATCGTGCTGATCTATACGATGTGGTTGTTGATGAGTTGTATTGCGTTCTGGGTTATCCGGGTCGACAACATTTTCGAACTGTTCGACAACATCGCCTCGGCAGGTCGCTTGCCGGTCGACATTTACCCACGCTGGATGCGGGTCATTTTGACCTATTTGGTCCCGATGGCGTTTGCGGTCACGGTGCCTGCCCAGGTCATCATTGGGCGTATCAACATGACCACTGTGGCCATCCAGGCGGCGGTCACCGTGGGGTTCTTTGTGGTGACCCGATACGTCTGGACCAAGGCACTGGTGCGCTACAACGGCGCTTCAGCCTGAGGTTTACGGGCTTTGGCGACGATGATGACGCCTGGGCCGCGTTGATCGATACGCCGATCATTGGGCAGATCGCACCATCGAAAAACAGCCCGGAGCAGATTGAACGGATGCCACCAGCGCCCATCGTTGGCAGCCCCCATGCGGCGATCGGCGTAGGCGCGCCATCGGTGCGAGAGGATCTGCCGGTCCAGCAATGCTTTGCCGATGCTGTAGACGATGAAGTGTGCAAACGGCACCGTAGCGCGCGTTTGTCGTTCTATCGCTTCGACCACGAATCCCGCGCCGACGAGGAGTTCCGCTAGATGTTCTGGGGTATACAGGCGCACGTGGTTTGACCAAATCGTGGCAATCCATGGATGCGCACGGAGCGGTGGCATCCCGAGCACCTCGCGGATGCGCGAAATCGGGTCCCACCAGAACGGGTACTGCGCGCAGGGCACACTGATGGCCAGAATACCGCCCGGTACAAGCAGGGAATAGAGGGTCTGGAGCGCGTCACTGTCATCGGGGATGTGTTCGAGGACTTCAGAGAACAACACCCGGTCGAAGGTCGCTGGGGCGAACGGCAGTGCCGCCAAGTCAGCCATCAGGACCGGTTGCGGCAGTGCTTCGCAGAGGCGCTGGCGGTCGCGATCTACCCCGACGACCGTTGCCTGGTTGAGCGACCGCAGGAGCTGCACATACACACCTTGACCGCAGCCGCAGTCGAGGACGACCTGTGCATCGTTGAGCTCGAGATAATGCACCAACGTCTGGGCGCGGCGGCGATAGGCCATGTCGACTTCGTTTGCAAGGTGACGCGTCAAGACCGCTTGTGTGGCAGGGGCAGGTGTACGTGCTGCGACGGTCTGCTGGAGCACCGCTCTGAGGGTTGCAATGCTTGCCAACGCGTCAAAGACACGTGCCATCTGTACGGGGTCGGGCCGGGTTGGGAGGGTCGCGAGTGCCTGTTGGAGTCCGTGCCAATCGGTACAGTCGATGACGCGACCTGCGTCTGCCTGCCAGATTATCGAACGGAGGCCAGGGGTGTCGTGGACGAGAATGGGCACGCCACAACGCAGCGCTTCGACGGCGAAACTGGGGAAGCAGTCACTCCGTGACGGCAGGAGCACCACATCACAACAGGCAAAAAACGCAGCCATGGCCTCGTCATCGCGGAGGAGCCCCAACGAACGGAAGGCCCCATACGGCGTGTCGGGGGACGGTTCGTAGGGCATCTGCGGAGCCCCGACATGCAGCAAGAGCAGGGTGGGCAACGTCTCTTTGAGCGCTTCGAGGTGGACAAAAACGCGATCAAAGCCTTTTTCGTGCACCATGCGACCGCCAATGCCGACGACAAACGCGTCAGCAGGGATTCCATATACCTCGCGCGCACCTGCACTCTGTGACGGAACAATGGTAACCGGAGGGGTAATCACACGGACACGCCAGCGCACGGGTGCAAGCCACTGCGAATGGTCGGCGTAGTCACTGCTGTGTGTGCAAAGCGCATCTGCATGGGCGAACGCATGGAGCGCTGACTGGTGCATGAGGGACGTGTACAACCGGTTGCGTAGCCCGTTAGGGAGGACCACGTCCCCGTGATGCACACAGGTGTAGGGAACGTGGTTGCGCTGACAGAGCCAACCGACCAGACACGCCTCGGGGAGCGGGGTATGGATGATGACGACGTCATGCAGGGGGATGAGGCGTGCGATTGTCGGAACGAACCCTGGTGCAACAACCGCACGGCTGATCGGCAAAAGAGTCGGACAACGGACCACCCGGACCCCGTTGAGACTTTCGTCGCGCGAAGACGTACGATCGTGCTGGCTACAGACAACGGTGACCTGGTCGCCCAACGCTGCCCACCCTTCGGCGGCACGTTGCGCGTATTTGGTCAGCCCCGTCCAGTGAGGCGCATAAAAACTCAACACGACGAGTATCCGCATACCTGCATTCTACACACAACCGCCGTTGGCATGGAGCCAACGGCGGTGCAGACGGGGCGAGGGTGCTCAGGCCGACGGTGGCGTTGGGGTACGGGTCAACCAGCGTTTGCGCAGGTAGCGCGCGAGGAACAGCAGTGGTAACCAGATGGGGGTCCAGACCACCAAGCCAATCAGGAAGGTACCGATGTTCTGAGCAAAGTCGAGTAAGCCACGGAGGGCGATTTTGGCGTCTTCGAGCGGCTGCCAGCCCTCGGGGTTGACGATTGGTGTGGTTGGGATGGGTCGAATTTCGACCGTCAACGAAGAGAACTGCGAGCCTTGGCGCAGATATCGCATGCGGCCCGACAGTTGTTCGATTTGGGACTGCACGTCGGTCAAGGCGCTGTTGACAGCCACAGCTGCTTCGACGGTTTCGGCTTTCTTGAGGAGTTCGAGCAAGCGATCGCGGGCTGCCTCTTGGGCGACGAGACGACCCGACATGTCGATGTACTCTTCGGTGACATCGCTGCCCGACATGCTCCGCGACAATACTTTGTCGGCCAGCTTCTCGACCAGCGTGATGGTCGCATCGAGTTGGTCACTGGGAACCTTGAGGGTCATGTAGATGACCGCATCTGCGTCTGTGCCGTTGGTCGAAGAACTCAACACATAGCCTTTGACAGCGCTCACGGCGGTACGGATCTGTTGATCGGCGGCTGCCACGTCAGCGACCTGGAAGACCAGCGATGCGTCACGGATAACCAGACGTTCCCCCGGATTGAGTGGTGCGGTAGAGCCAGAACCGGCGACGCCACCATCGATGGGCGGGACAGATTTCTCGACCATGGGCATGTCTGCAGCGATAGGAGCCTCCATTGGAGCACCCATCGCGGGTTCTGAACTGTATGACATGTCGCTGGCCGCTTGATTAGAGCTTCCGCATGCCATCAAAAAGAAGAGACTCGCGCTGATGAGGAATTTTTTCATAGATCCTCCACGTTATGCGTGCTATCCAGCCCCCAAATCGGATGCAGGACTATCGGTACGACGGTGTGGGGACGGCGAAAGTTCCATCCTCACATGTGCACGGACATCTGTATATAATAGACCAATGGAGGCAGTATGGCGACACAAGCACTCTATCGGCGCTACCGATCACAGACATTCGACGAACTCGTCGGCCAAGAA
>CANHPK010000255.1 GCA_947462525.1 Roseiflexaceae bacterium
ACGATGTGCAGGTCTTGCATCAATGTCGGAATATCGCTCAATTGGAGCTTTTGCGACCAGGTGCGGATTTTGAGAAACATCGCCCAATCAAATAACCCACGCGTTTGGTACGCAACCAGCTGTCGTTCCATCCCACTTTTCGCATCATTGAAAAAGTCATACGCTTCATCGAAATTGCCATCGCCCATCGCAATAATACCCAACACGAATTGTGCATTCGTCTGATCGCCATGCGGGATGCGAAGCGCTTCGTCGAAGTACTGCCGCTGTTGCTTCAGTGCGATGTGCACCACACGGAAATCGTTGGTATCGTTCGGCACAATAGAATCGAGGGCAGGGAACCCAGCTGCAGACAACCCGATGTCGGTATGACATTGGGCTATTTCGCTAAACCCAGGGACGGTACATGCCAATTCAAAGAGCTCAATTGCACCTTTAAACTGTTTTTTGCGGCGCAAGAGCTGACCCCGTTTGCGGAGACAGCGTGCGTAGAAATCACCGAGACAATTGCTCGTCAGACAATTGCGGATGAGTGATTGCAGTATTTGATCGGCCTGGATTTGGTGTTCACCGTTCCGCACCAATCGTGCTGCGATTGCGTAGATTGCATGAGGAACGCTATCGGGATGCTCTGCGTGTTGCATGTGTGGAACTGGACAATGCGAAAGCAGTGTCGCAATCGAGCCATAATCAGCCCGTGCTTCGAGTGCAGGGATAATTGCATAGAGCAACAAGACATCGTGCGCCGGGAGTGTGGCAAGCACTTTTTCCCAGTACCGTTGGTAATTCTGCACGGCTTCGGCCACGACATCACCGCTTTCGCGATGGGTACCCAAGAGATACCCAAAAAATGCCCACGCTTGGGCATCTTGTGATTGATGTTTGGTCGACACAAAGCGCGCACTGGTCGCACCTGCAAAATAGCCATAGTGGAAGTGGTAGACGGCCTGCCCGCCATTCAAGCTCAAGAGCTCCTGAATGGCACGTGCCATGTCTTCTTCGGACAACGCCCCGCGCACGAGTGCAACCGAGTCATGGATTGCGTGCATAAACAAGCGATCGAGTGGCGAAAAATGCTGTGGTGTCGTCGGCAACGGAGGTGGCGGGTCAGGCAGTTTGGGTGGCATTATCGGGATGGGCCGCTTGATTGTCGGTGCGACACGCGGAGCCGCTTGCGCTGGCCCAGACACATGTTCGTCTCCACCCGCCTCGACCACGACCGTCTCGTCGACGTCTGGCAGGACGACCGCCGCTGCTTGTCGTTGCATATCGGCCCAATCGAGGTGTGCCTGCCACAAGGCTTCGTAGCGCGGATCTGCAAAAGCCTCGCTCCGCCCTGGACACTCCGAAAAGAGGGTGTACATGCACATTGCCGCTAACGGCGGTGGTGCTGCAGCAGTGAGGTGATCGACGACCCGCAAATACCACGTAGTGGGGTATTGATTCGACGGCAAGTCTGCGCCACCATCGTTCCCGATCAGTCGTAAATCCTCAATCAGTTGCGCATGCGAGCTTTTGAGGTAGCCATGACAAACATCGTGAATCACGAGTGGATTTTGGGCAGCAAACTCGAGAAGTCGCTCCACACGCCATTGCACGGGCTTTGCTTTCACACTGACCACACGAAAGTTGAGTCGGCGTGCAAGCAAATCGTCAAAACGATGGATTTTGGTGCGTTTGTCGATGAATTCTTTGCGCTCAAAAAGGGACGAAACGATGGTCGTTCGGACACGAGGTTCTATGGTATCCCAAAACGTTTTGAGTGCCGTCGGGGTGCGGATAATCACCGCGAGTGATTCTCGTGTCATAGAAGTGCCTTTGGTGGCGAATACTGATTGTTGGACGCACGAATACGGAAATTTGTTTACGCAAAAAAGAGCAACTGAACGAGGACTGCACAATTCCTGGGTGTCCTCACATCTCGCTTGCGCCGAAAGAGACAGCGCTACGGTGCAGAACGGCTAAAGAGCTGACGGGCACCGTGCATAAACAACGCGCCATCAGCACCCACGGTGAGGAAGTTCACCCCACGCGTAGCATATGGTTGCAACGCGTCTGCTGACGGTCCAATGATACCAATCCCTACCTGTGCGGCGGTCGCGCTGGCGATAATGTCATCAATTGCACGTTGCACGACAGGAGCACCCATGGTGGCACCCAATGATTGACTCAAATCGGATGTCCCGATGAAGATGACATCTGCACCGTCGGTTGCGCAGATTTCGTCCCGCGCCGCGAGCCCCTTGGCTGTTTCGATTTGCAAAACGACCGTCACCTGTTCGTTCATACGGGTAGGATAATCGAGTTGCGCAGACGGCGGCGGCGGGTAGCTTGCAACACCTTGGTGTTGCGACAACAGGAACGATTGGGTCAAGGTGTGCAATCCGCGCGTCCCGACTGGTGGGTATTTGCTCCGATCAACGGCTTGCCGTGCTTGTGCCGCGGACTCGATCATGGGCACCATAACACCATCTGCACCTGTTTCGAGCGCTTGTTGTATCGCACCTCGCGAGAGGTCACGCACACGGACGATGCAGGCAATACCGTATGCATGCGCAGTCATCACCAACTGCCCCACCATGCTGGCATCGATCGGAATGTGCTCGTGGTCAATGATCAAAAAATCACATCCCACAGCCGCCAACATCCCCACCACTGCAGGGTCTTGAAACATCACGAATGTCGAGTAACACGGACGTTCACGCAGGGTCGTTTTCAACGTGGTTGGAGCAATCATTATTGGTTCTCCTACAAAGCAGATACACATATGATACCTGATTGCTCTTCGGGGCTATAGAAAAAAGTGGTAGCATTTGGGTGATGGTGCGTTTGCCATTACTACCATTTGTTTTCGCTGAAAGGAACACCACATGTACGGGGTCTTGAGTATCGTCATTCAAGCTGTCGAAATTGTTTTTTTGGTGCAGTTCATCATGCAATTGGTCGACCCTACCGGCAATCACCGGGTGTTACGTGCTATCGCCCCATTGACACAACCCGTTCTGACGCCACTTAGAGCTGCCCTGCCGCGCAGTCAATTTGACTATTCACCACTCATTGTCGTATTGGTATTCAATATTTTGCGCTGGGTATTGGGAATCTAGTATCAATCTCACCGACCGTCTGCCCACAAGACGAATCCTGATTCGCTACAATGGGGACAGGAAGTATGCACGAAACGAGGCGATCATGACGACCCGATCCTATGGCGCACAACATATGGTGACACAATTGCGCAAGGTGATGCTTCGCACACCTGATGCCGCATTCTATGGCGCAGACGCAGAACGCTGGCACTACACCAGTCAACCAGAGAAGGCCGGCGCTCTCGCTGAACACGCAGCACTCTGCGATACATTGCGCAAAGCAGGCGTCGAAGTCATCATGCACGATACGGCATTGCCTGATCACGCCGATGCAATCTTCTGTTTTGACCCGGTCATTGTGACCGACAAAGGTGCGATTTTGTTGGCTATGGGCAAAAAGCTCCGCGAAGGCGAAGAAGAAGCCATCGGCAAGAGTCTCGTCAAAGCGGGGATTCCTATCCTCGGCCGGCTCACCGGCAGTGCCAAAGCCGAAGGCGGCGATATGCTGTGGCTCGACCACCACACATTGGCCATTGGATTGGGCTTTCGCACTAATCACGAAGCTGTACGACAGCTGAAACTGCTGCTCGAGCCTATCGGGGTCACCGTTTTGGCCTACGATTTGCCGTACTTTACTGGTCCTGAAGCATGTCTCCACCTGCTTTCGTTGATTTCGCTGGTTGATCACGATCTCGCAGTGGTGCATTTGCCGCTCATGCCGACGGCGTTTTATCAAGAACTGGTCCGTCGCAACATCCG
>CANHPK010000256.1 GCA_947462525.1 Roseiflexaceae bacterium
CCAGATCGGGTCGTTGCGCAACACCGACGGCGCTACCACGCTCTCGCTGCGTTGGTGGCAATTCGCCTGGGAGTACGGTCTGTATGGTCACTACAACGGTGTTTTTGTGGCGTTGATGCTCATCGGGTTGTTCCGCATGCGCGCCGATCGGCTACGGAGCTTTGGCTGGTTGATGGTCATCAGTTCGACGCTCTTGCTGGTCGCCCAGGTGCTCGCCGACATCGACACGACCCGCTATGTCATCGCCCTTTTCCCCCTCGTTGCCCTGGCTGCCGCCGTCCCCCTCGCACAGCTCTGGCGCTCACGGGCAGGCACCGTACTGGTCGTCAGCCTCGTTGGCCTCATCCTTGTCCAGAGCAGCACCGCTTGGTATGCCGGAGTGATTGATGGTGTTCGGATGGGATTTTTGTGGTGACAAGCGCACGCGTGGGGGAGATATTTCGGCGTCTATGCCGAGAATGGTTTGTGTATTTTGAAAAAACCACGAGGGGAGTTGCACGTCGCACCACACTGCCGCTGGCTCCGCCCATGACTCGGGGGCATGACGAAAACCGCAGCGCGCGATGCGTTGCAATCGGCGCCAAAGTCAGACATGCGCACCAATGCAATCGCTCCTGTCGCAGGATGGTCGGTGCAGATGAACATGTGCGAACAACAAACACCGTATCCCAATAGCACACAGCACACACAACACGTCAGATATATGGGATGTTTATGAAAGCAATCGTTCTTGAGTCGGACCACGCAGTCCCAATGTCCGGGCGATAACATCGACGGTACTGCGGCGCGCCTCGAGTGAGTTCACGTAGTCGAGTTCGTCTGTCGGGATGGTGAGGACTGCGCATCGATCAAAGCGCCGCATCCATTCATCATAGCGTTGGTTGAGGCGCGCCAGATACGCGGGTGGAATGTTCATTTCGCTGGGGCGGGCCCGGCTGGCGATGCGTCGTTGCAGGGTCGGCACCGACGCCTGTAGATAGACCACCAAGCTGGGTGGTTGGATCCGTTGTACCAGCGTCGTGTACAGGCGTCGATAGGTACGAAAGTCGCGTTGCGACAGGATCCCTTCTTCGAGCAACCCTTTGACAAAGATTTCGTAGTCTTCGTACATGCTCCGGTCTTCGAGGATCGAACTGGGCGTGTCGGCGATTTCGAGGTGTTGCTCGAAGCGCTGCGTCAAAAACCAAATCTGGCTGTGGAACCCCCAGCGCTCACGGTCGCCGTAATAATCATCGAGGTATGGATGGTCGCTGACGAGCTCGTAATACGGTTGCCAACCGAACTCCTCGGCGAGTATCTGGACGAGCGTGCTTTTGCCGACACCAATGTTGCCTGCAATGGACACGTGGAACCGTCGGTTGTGGTGTTGTTGCTGCATACATCACCCTGAATTGCAGTGTAAATTCCTAATTACTAATTCCTAATTCCAAATTCTTAGACCTGCATCGTGCGCCAACTCCCTTGACGGAAGCGGACGTATGCGAGCAGTGCCTGGATAAAGAAGTCCAACCCCATGGCAATCCACACCCCATTCAACCCATAGCCGAAATGCAACATCGCATACGAAATCGGTAAGCGAAAGCCCCATGTTGCAATGATTTTGGTGTAGAGCGGCCATTTGGTGTCGCCTGCACCACGCAACGCGCCAGAATAGACAAAGTTCGCACCCATCCCGATTTGAAAGACACCGGCGATTTGGAGCGGCACAATGCCTGCTTGCACGACCGCCTCATCGAAGATGAACAAGCGCAACAAAAAGCCCGGGATCAGCACCATGATGCCGCCCAACACAATCATGATGATTGAGGTCTGCACAAATGCTTCTTTGGTGGCTGCCTGGGCTTCGTCGGCTCGTTTGGCACCCAATGCTTGCCCGACCAACGCAGATGCTGCGATACCGTAGCCCCAACCAGGCAAAAACGACAACGACTCGATACGGATGACCACATTGTGGGCGGCATAGGCTGCCGTGCCAAGCTGCGTCACCATCCCCAAAAAGACCATCAAAGCGCCTTGGAACACCGCTTGCTCACCCGCAAACGGCAGCCCGACACGGACGACGCGCCGCATCATATCAAGTTGGGGGGCGAGCCAACGGGTCAAATGCAGACCGGCCCGACCGCGCAACAACACAACCAGCGTCATGATCATCCCAACCGTCCGCGCAACTGCAGCCCCAATGGCTGCACCCGCAACACCCATAGGTGCAATCCCGAACGAACCACCAATGAGCAAATAGGACAGTCCCACATTGATCACATTCACGGCAATCATGATGTAGAGCGGGGTGCGTGTATCGCCAGCCCCACGCATCGAGGCCATCCCGACCATTCCGATTGCGGTGGGGATCAACGCGTAGCCGAGGATGGTCAACACCTCTGCACCGAGCGCGGTCACCTCTTCGTTGGCGCGGTAGACCGACATCATAGTCTGTGCACCGAACATCACCACGACGGTCATGATGATGGCCGATGCCACCCCCATAATCATGCCTTGGCGGAGCGCTTCGTTGCCCATATCGCGATCATGTGCACCCTTTGCTCGGGCAGTCAACGCGGTACAACCGGTGCCGATTGCCATAAACAAAAGAATGGTGGTCCAGTACATTTCATTGGCCAAACCGGTCGCAGCCAATGCGGTGGCACTACTGTAGCCCAACACTGCTGCAGCAGCAGCGGGCAAGCGCCCGACCAACAGCACATCCATCAAGCCGACCGTGGTATTGAGGATTTGTTCGCTCACGGCCGGCATCGCGAGTTGAAAGACGCGCGTGCGCCGTTCCTTGGGAGTAATCATGTAATCGTATTCCTATTGCGAATGCTTGCGCATTATACGCCACCAATGAACAATGAGTAGATAGTAATGAGTAATGAGTAGTTGGCCGTTAAAAAATTTCAAACTACTAACTTCTAACTACTAACTACTAATTACAAATTGATTACATCACTACAACCTGTAGCATTTCGTGCCCACACATCTTGACATCGAACATCTGTTCGCATATATTTAGCACAGATGTTTCGAACATGCGTACGACTTGAGGAGGCACCCCTGATGGCAATGCAAATCCGTGATATCCGCAACCCAGCCATCCGTGCTGTCCGCTCCGACACGACCGCGATGTTCGTCCACCAAGCGCCGACCTACACACCACGCTTTGTCGGGAGCGCCCTGCTGGCAATCGTCAGCATCTACATCGCTGTCACGACCCTCTTTCAGTGGGGCAGCGTCCAATTGGCCGACGTCCGCTACGGTGCGACGCGCACCTTTCATGCCGACGCATACGTCGGGATCAATGACCACGTTGACCAACCCAGTCACTTCGTTGCGATGAATGTCAACAGTCGCATCGTCATCATGCACATCCCCGGCGGTGATTCCGCTCAGACGCGCGTCATCAACGGCCCTGCCTTGACCGGCACCAACGCAGCCACCACTCCGGTATTGCTGACCTTCCGCGATGCCAATAACGATACTCG
Source organism: Roseiflexaceae bacterium (assembly GCA_947462525.1). Classification (GTDB taxonomy): domain Bacteria; phylum Chloroflexota; class Chloroflexia; order Chloroflexales; family Roseiflexaceae; genus UBA965. The sequence goes on from CANHPK010000256.1 coordinate 3,480, forward strand.
CCCGGACATGATTGTCACTGCTGCAGGCCAGAGCTTCCTCTACCTCAACCGTGTCGATCAATTCGTCCTGATGCCAATAGAGGAGCGTGCGACCCTATACAAGCCCTAACGAAGGTACGGTATCACCCCACTCGATACCAGACCAACAGAACGCACCGCCACCCACTGGCGGTGCGTTCTTCTGTGCGCGCAATTGCAGGTACAATGACGCGCACACAAGAAAGAGACGCTCATGACCGACGAAAACGATGCAAAGACCCTCCGCGAACGCTGGGTGCACTGGCGTTCCCAGACATCCGAAGCAATCAAAACACTGCCTGCAGCCTTTGCCATGGTGCGCGAAGCCGACCCGCAAGGTGCG
>CANHPK010000257.1 GCA_947462525.1 Roseiflexaceae bacterium
CCTGGCCTTGCCCAACACATGATGACGACCTCGCCCGATGTCTCGGTATCAACCAATCTCGGTGCCTGGATCAATCGGATGGGTGTCTATACGCCACATGCAACGGTCGCCGAATACGAGGGTGAAGCAGCCCGGATCCTCAAGTGGCAGCGCTCGCAGCAAGGCAAGCACATCGAACTCGGCATCTCTGAGATGAACTTGTTCATGATGCTGGGCATGGCAGGCCTTTCTACCGAGCTGCTCGGCTCGACGATTGTCCCCGTTGGCACGGTCTATGATCCGTTCGTTTTGCGCGGACTCGATTCGTTCATCTATGCGGTCTATTCGGGCGCAAAGTTCATCGTCGCAGGCACACCATCGGGGATTACCTTGGCACCCGAAGGTGGCGCCCATCAATCGACCATCACGGCATCGGTCGGTATCGAACTGCCCAAGCTGATGATGGCCGAGCCCGCCTATGCAGGTGAACTCGAGTGGTATTTGCTCGAAGGTGTGCGGCAGTGCTTCGATCGAGACCACGGTCGACCATTGTATCTGCGCCTCAGCACACGGCCGATGGACCAAACCCCGTTCGAAGCCGCTATTGCCCGCATCGGGATTGAGCAGTTGCGTGCCCAAGTCCTCAACGGTGCATACCGCCTGGCCACATGGCAGACCGCCCACCCAGAGCTCGCCGATGCCCCACGGGTCATGTTGTGCGCCAGTGGCACCCTCGTTCCCGAGGTATTGGCTGCGGCAGAGCAACTCTGGCACGAAGGGGTGGCAGCGGACGTCATCAACATTGTCAGCGCACGAACGCTGTACGAGACGTTTGTCGCGAGCCGCAAGCAGGGCGAGCGTGATCCGTTTGCTTGGCTCTACCCCGATGCAGAACGCACCGCACCAATCATCACAGTCCATGACGCGGCATCACACGCACTCGCCTGGATGGGCAGCATCTACGGCGCGAAAGTGACGTCGTTGGGCGTCGACGACTTTGGGCAGTCCGGTGCTCGTGACGACCTGTATCATCATTTTGGGGTCGATACCCCACATATCGTCGAGGCAGCACTGAGCGCCCTCGACGAGTAGTCCACAGATTCTGTAATGCCCCAGTGCTGACAGCCGTCAGCGCTGGGGCATCATGGTATAATCGCCCTAGAACCACGTGGTTCCAGTGCGCGAGAGGGAACTACCATGCCAGCAAACAAGCCTTCAATTTTTTCGGTATTGCTTGATCTCGCACTCGTCATCAACGAGCAGATGACCCTCGAGGCATTGGTCGCTGTCATACACGCACGGCGTGAAACCTCGGGACCCAAATCGACCGCACAAACCATTGAACGTATCAATGTTGAATACCACAAAGCAGGATTCATCCGCCTGCACAATGGGAATTTTTACCCCCTGCGACTCGTGTTACCCGGCACCACGTTCCGCATCATCCCCGATGCAGAAGCGATACGTGGTGAATACCTGTTGAGTGAATGGTTTGTCCCGTACCTCTTTTTTGGGCTCGTCATCTATCATGGCCGTCAGCCGATGCACCTCGACTACCGCAATGGTTCTTATGGGACGAACGGCTGGATGGCTGAGGCGGGGGTCAAACTCGGTGACCACATTATCGTCACCATCGACGAACACACCAAAGACACGTTCCATTTTGCAGTCGACCGTGCCCGAGATATCCATTTGCACGACACCGTGGATGCCGAGCGGGCAATTCTTTCTGCGTTCGGCGAAATCCCACAGGATCGCTTTGATATGATGCATGCGAGCGCAGCGTTTTTTGCGACCATTGCGCACGCGTCGTGGCGCACACAATACCCCTGCCGGCCATGGGACGTGCTTTACGAAATGGCCCGTCAAGGCCAATTCTCGCTCGATCTACAGGGCGAGGCCATCAAAGACGCAATCGCCACACTGCAACAGGCAATGCGCCAACGACGCTCTGCAGATGTCGCGCGTGGCATCTGGGACGGGATGGCACCGCGCTACTCTGCAGTGCGGCTGGCAATCGACACCAACGAAGACGATGCGATGGGGAGTCGCGTCAATGTCCCCGCGGTCGACATGCGCCTCGACTTTTCGAGTCGCATCGAAGAGTCCCTCGCAAAGGGCCTGTATGACGTCAGCATGGGCAACGAAGACGCAGACGAAGACCCCGCGGACCAGCCATATTCGGCCATAGATCAGAGCGATGCGTCCTATACCTCTGCGTTGCACTCTGACTACGACGACGAAGACGGCGACGATAGCATGTTCGATGCCGATGTCATGAACGGCGAAGAGCTCGACGACGACACCTTCGCCATGTTGTTTGCCAATCGACACCCCGCCCTCGAGGCCTGGTCGTCGACGTTATTGCGCAGCATGAAGCCCATCGAGCGTAGATTGATGGTACGTGCCGAATCAGATGATGATTACAACGCCGTCCTCACCGTCGCCTTGCAACGATTGTTGCCGCAGACCCCGTCGTTCATGCAGACATTGCGGACAACAACCGAAATGCCGTCGCTCGACCCGACCCAGGGCGGACAGTCTTACGCGGCATTTCAGGTCGCCGAATACGATGCTGCCCAAGCCGTCGAACTCCCCGAAGACATTTCCCCGATGAACGATGACGACGTCTTTGCCACCGGCGGCGAGGCGCTCTTTGCCGTCGAAACAGCACTGCGCGAAAGTGAATCGCTGCTCAAGCGCTACACCGCACATCTCGAGGCAGACGGATTAGCATCGTCCACGGTGCGCCGCAAGGTGCAGTTTGTGCGTGGCTTTGCGCAGTTTCTTGCACGCTATTACACGCGCGCACTCGACGCAGCGAGCTACGCGATGATGGATGAATACGTTTTTTTCTACTATCCGCGCCATACGACAGCGGTTGCCCCGCGCAATGCACGGAACCTATTGAGTGCGCTACGCGATTTCTACAAAACCGAAGCGACCCGTTTGTTGCCTGTGGCACAAGCCCTGTATGAAGCGCATGAACAGGCCGAAGAAGTGCTCCGTCTGCTCGAACGTACCCATCACTATCCGAACGAGATGACCGCTTTGGTGGTCCACCTCTTTGCCCCCTATACCGCATGAACACCGCTCCGCATACGACCATTCGCATCGTCGATACACACGCACATCTCATCGATGTGTCTATCTCCGTTGTCTCCACTACCACCTCGGTAACCCTGCGCATGCCGGTCTGGACACCAGGGTCGTACATGGTGCGTGAGTACGCCCGCCATGTCCGCGATGTCCGTGCGATGGTGGGGGATGTTGCTGTTCCCATCATCAAAATCGACAAACGGAGTTGGCTAGCGACGTGCCAGCCTGGTGATGTTGTCACCGTGCAGTATCGTGTGTATGCCTATGACTTGACCGTCCGGACGAATCATGTCGACGACACGCATGCGTTTTTTAACCCTGCCGCTGTCGTCATGCAATGGGACGCGTACACCGGGTGCCTGCCGTTGACGGTCGAAGCCCCGCACGATTGGGCTGTTGCAACCCAGCTCGATCTGGTCCAGCAGCCAACGCGGAACGGCGACGTCACCCGCTGGGAGTATGTGGCGTCGGACTACGACGCACTCTATGACGCCCCGTTCGAGATCGGCACCCATCGCCGTGCAGAGTTTTTTATTGCAGGGGTGCTCCACGAGGTCGTCATCTGGGGGTCGGGCAACGAAGATTGGCCAGCACTCGTGTGCGATATCGAACGCTGTACGCGGGCGGTGCAGGCCCACTTTGCAGCCATCCCGTACACGCGCTATACGTACATCTTGCATCTCGCCGATGGTGCGTATGGTGGACTCGAACACTGCAATAGCACGGTCTGCTTGGTTGATCGCTGGGGATTTA
>CANHPK010000258.1 GCA_947462525.1 Roseiflexaceae bacterium
CCTCACGAACCTGCGCTACACGATGGCACTGCACGTCGCCAATACCGCTGCAGAGCTGGACATGCGCCTCGACGACGCCAGCGCCCGCCTCCTGCGTGCTGCCCCTGCGGTGCGCATTGCGACCATGCAACAACAATTGGGCTATGCACAGCGACGTATGCAACGTGCGATGACCACCATCGTGCAGCAACGCCGCGCTCAGCTCGAGCATCACGCTGCCCGCATCGACGCCCTCGATCCGAGCGCCGTCCTCGAGCGTGGCTATGCAATCGTGCGCGCGACAGACGGCACCATCATCCGCTCAGCACTCGGGACACCTACCGGCACATCCATCGGCATCCAATTCGCGGACGGGGTCCTCCCCGCACAGACGACGGAGCACCAATCATGACCGAAAAACCATCCCTCGAAGCGATGCTCCGCGATATCGAAGCAATCGCCGCCCAACTCGAACAGAACGACCTGTCGCTCGAAGCATCGCTCGCCCTCTATCAGCGTGGCGCCGCATTGGTCGAAGAAAGCCGTACATTGCTCGAACAAGCCCAGTTCCGCCTGAAAGAGATCAGCGGGGAACAATAAACCGCGCTCGACACGCGAGGGGTAACATAAACCAATCCCTTGCATCGCAAAATTCGACGAATCTTCTGATTATTACCACACAAGGCAGCATTGCCTTGTGTGTTTTGTCTACTGATGCTGAGTTCTGTTTGCGTTGACGACTGAACCATATTGGTCTTGAGTCAACCGTCGTGCCGCGTCAAAACTACAGCAGACCTCGTTCGCTCCCGTGATTCCGAACTACAGTTCATCGACAAAGCTCATACCGACGTGCACGTAGAACGGTTGTTCGCGCAACGCATCCTCACATGGTGCTCTATCCCACAACCACTCACACCCCCATCACCGTCAGCAAAATCGTCAATGTCACGACGCTGAGGAGCGTCGTAATAACGACGGTGCCAGCAACAAACTTGGGGCGCGCGTTGAACTCGAGCGAATACAACACCATGTTGACCGCGGTGGGCATACTTGCTTGCAACACAACGACGTTGGTCGCCAACGCATCCAGCTGCAGAGCAACTGCCACACCGTAGGCAATCAGCGGGCTGGCAAACAAACGGATAATCACAGCGATACTCGTCAGCGGAAAATCCTCGATGACCGTCTCTTGTGCGAGTTGCATGCCCAACAGCATCAGCAACAGCGGGAGCGTCGCCTGTGAGATCAGATCAATTCCATGCAAGAGCGAGCCGAGGGCATTCGGTGTGTCAAACGATACCCCCAACCAACGCAACACCAGCGCGACACACACCGCATAGATGGGTGGCATTTTGAGGATCTGTTTGAACCCTGTGCGCCAGTTCGAGTTGCCGGCTTGGGCAATCGCGATCGTCAACGTCTGCGCCATAATGGCCTGCGCGATGAAGTACAACAATGCACGGTCGAGCCCCGCCTGCCCAAACGCAAAGTTGGCAGTCGGCAATCCATAATTGCCCGAATTCATAAACATCGTTGTCAATAGGAGCGCAGCTGTTGACGGGGCATCGGTTTTGCGCAACCGCGCAATCACATAGGCAATCAACCCAGATCCGAGGCAGACAGCCACAGAGGTCAGCGAGATGCGCAATACCTCGGTACCAGGAATTTGGATTTTGATAATGGTAATAAAAATCAGCGCAGGGCTGAGCGCATACATGCTCATCCGGTTGAGCGAGCGGGTATCGATCGGCAAAAACCGCTTGAGCACATACCCGACCAACACCACGACAACAATAGGCAACAACACATCAATGAATGCGCGGATCAGCATGACGCACCTCGGCCGTGGTCAACTGCCACGCATATCGCTCTTTATTGCGTGATTGTGCCAAAAATCATCTCGTCCACCAACTGCTCGACCGGCGCGTGGTCGTCATAGAGCACCATCGAGCCGTCATCGCCCTGGAGGAAGGGGAAGCCTTTGGTCTTTTCCATGACGATTCGCATCGCCGGATCTTCCATGGACTGGTAGTTTTCGGCGAAGTTTGCAGCACCGTCGCCGATGGGGGCGATGGTCCCGATCAGCATCCAGTTGCCGTAGCTCGATGTTTCGAGGACAAACACACTGGTGAACACACGCCGCATCGTGGTCGCTAGCGCTTGAGCCAGGCGAATATCCCCATTCGCCCCGAGCCCGGCATTGAGGACCAACGCGCCGTTTGCGTTCAAGCGTTGTTTGGCCATCTGGAAGAACTCGACCGTGGTCAAATGAAAGGGGATGTACGGTTGATGATACGCATCCACCCCGATGATGTCATACGTACCCGATTGAGCAGCCAACCACGTGCGCCCATCTGCGACGTGGACCCGATAGTTTGGATTCCCGTTGGGTGTTTGACTATCGTTCATGCCGAATGATTGACGGGCGACGGCCACAATAGCCGGGTCTATTTCGACTGCATCGACCTCGGCATCGGGGCCATGTATTGCCAAGAACTGCGCCGTCCCTGTGCCTGCTGCAGAGCCGATCATGGCCATCTTGCGGATCGACTGTACCTGTTGTTGCGGTAGGACATATGGCGCGATGGCGAAGTAATCCCACGGACCACCATCGGTCAGCATGTCGACCGCGTTGCCACTCAGCATCCCGTCGGCATTTGCGACCGAGTGCACCGCCATGCCCTCATTGAGCAACAAGAGCGTCTGCATCCCATGGATGGGGTGTGGTCGGGTCGCCACCTGGATGGTGTTGTTGGCACTCTCGATGGTCTGCTGCACCGTACATTGCTGACAGCCTGCCGCCAACGCCGCCGGTCCATTGATGAGCCTCCAGCCCATCAACACGGCTATCAAGAGCAACCACAAGGCGCGGCGCGGCTGTGTTCCTGCCCAGACACCGAGCACAATCAACAATCCGGCAATTGTCAGCAACGAAATGCTTGTCCCCATCAAAGGGATAAGCCACAGCGCAGCAATGAAGGTGCCGGCCAGCGACCCCATGGTGGCATACATCGACAACCGCCCCAACACGCGACCGACACGCTCGGGCGCGGTGACCGACACCGCCAATGTGCTGACAAACGGTGATACCGCGGCCAACAAGATAATCGGCGCCGCAAACAAAATCAGCGCAATGATCAAGGCACCGACGAAACTGCCAACCTCCAAGGCTTGCAGCGCCAATCGTGCACCCGAAATCAACGGCGGCGCAACCGGGGCAATCAGCGCCGTGGCAACGCCCGCCCAGACGATGATGCGGCCGACCATGTCGGGGTCGGTGCCTCGAGGTCCGTCAGCCCAACGCCCACCCAGATGATACCCAATTGCCAGGTACAACAGCGTCATCCCGATGACTGCTGCCCATATCGGCTGCGATGTACCAAATGCAGGTGCCAAGAGCCGTGGAGCAATCATCTCGATAGCCAGGGTGCCTGCTCCTGCAAGCGTGACTACATATGGAAGTTTGCCCAGAGAAGCCCCCGCACTCATTGACCAACAGCCTGTCGGACCAACCCTTCGAGCACTTGCAGGAGCAAGATTGCCACAATCGGCGAGAAATCCATCATGCCCATCATCGGGATGACCCGGCGCAACGGTGCCATGATGGGCTCGGTGATGTCACGCACGATGCGCGTGACCTGCCAGGCGCCCGGCTGGTCGACCCACGACAAAATGACCCGCGCAAAGATGGCATAGTTCAACGCCTGCAACAACAACAGCAAAAATGTAGCAAAAAAACCTGACATAGCATCACCTCAATAACGCATCCCAAAAGGATGTCGGCAACTCACGATTACATGTCATCCAGACGAATTTGGACTGCCGCAGCGTGTGCATGCAATCCCTCA
>CANHPK010000259.1 GCA_947462525.1 Roseiflexaceae bacterium
CGTCATCGGAAGCGCGTAATAGTTCATTGAACCGACAGAACAGAGCTTCTGGATAATCGGCAAATCTTGTTGGACAGCGTAGTAGTTTGTATATGTTTGTGCACCTGCAGTACAGTTCGTGGGGACGACCGGGGATGTCGTTGGGGTAGGAGTATTGGTCGGTGCCACGGTACCGGTCGGTGTCGCCGTTGCGGGTTCGGAACCGATGTAGAAGAAAAAATTGACCGACGCGGTGTCACCGCTGACCGTTGCTTTGATTGCCGTACAGGTGCTCTGCGACACAGTGGCGTTGGCGATTATCTGGACGGGGAAGATTTTGGTGGCGAGGGGCGAAATGTCGACTGCAGAGAAGCCTTTGTTGATAGACGCGACGCCCGAACAGGTGCCCGTCAGTGTCAGATCCACGGCATTCAGCGTCAAAGTACTACTATTGTTGGTGACGCGTGCATAGACGGTGAGGATTTGGCCTGCAGTCAGGACGGCATCGTTGCTGTACGTACCCCCTGCGGCGTCATCGACCTGGATGATAGCCGCACTGCCCGCATAGGCAGCAGGGATTGGTGCAAGCATATACGACGCCAGCAACACGAATATGAGTGTTGCAACGGTAAGGAATTGTGGAGGTGTGCGTGTAGCCATGGTGATTTCCCTTGCACGTGGTGCATGCGAACGAGGGTCCGGGTACGATACTATTTGAAATAGTATATCATACGCAATACATGATAGAAGCCCCGTGTTGTGTGCAGAAGGGGATTGCATGTTGGCAGGTTTTGATTTGTTGTGGCGACTGTTTGCGGTGTTCACCAAGGTCGCGCTGTTGTCGTGGGGCGGTGGCCCTGCGTCAATGGCGTTGATGCAACGGATGTCCGTCGCCGAAGGGTGGAGCACACCGCCAGAGTTTGCCGATGCCTTGGCGGTCGGCAACGCATTGCCGGGGCCGATTGCACCGCAGGTGGCGGCATATATTGGGTACAAAGTCGCTGGCCTGTCTGGGGCATTTGCCGCGGTGTTGGGAACCGTTGGCCCGACGACGATTTTGATGCTCGTGATGATCGTGGCGTTCTTTCAAATCAAAGACTCGCCTGTGGTTGCAGCCATGCTCAAAGCAGTGCGCCCCGTCGTGGTGGGTTTGTTGTTGTGGACGACGTACGACATTGCGCGGTCGGTGTTTTGGAAGCAGGGTATGGCGCTCGGCGACCTGTGGATGCGGTGGGACGGGTTGATTATCGCCCTGCTGACATTCGCCATTCTGACGTTCACCAAAGTGAACCCGGCATATATTGTGCTCGGCTCTGCGGTGCTGGGCTGGCTCGTCTATACCCGACGGTGACGCCCTGCATGGGTAGAGAGTGGATCGAATCACGGTGACGCCACATTTGCCGACCGACGCACAACCGCACACCGTACCCGATCATGTATGGCCATGGTGGCTGGGTACTGGTCCACAATACCCGCGCTGGCAATGGGTACTGGTCTGTGTGGCGGCCCTGGGTTGCACGATTGCCATGACCTGGCCTGTCGCGCTCTCGTTGGGTGATGGAGTAATAACCACGCCGGAGCGGACCGTCAATCCCGACCTTGGCCAAAACGTCTGGAACGTTTGGCACTTCGCTGCTACCTGGCGTGAAGGCGACCCGCTCTGGTCGCGTCTGGTTGCCGCCCCATTGGCAATCAACATGGCGACGCAATCGTATGGGCTGACGAATCTGGTTCTGACCCTCCCGATAGCGCTCATTGCGGGCCCAATCGTAGCGGCAAATAGCATTATCTTGCTCGGGTTTTGGGCCGGGATTGTGTTAATGACGGTGCTCGCTGTGCGGGTGACGCGGTCGTTGCCGCTGGCTTTTGTGCTGGCGTGTGTCTTTGTCCTGTCGCCTGCGCACCTCAAAAACATCGAATGGGCGGCCGACGAAAACGCAGCTCTGCAGTGGATTGTGCTGGTCCACATGGCCGCCGTTTGGTGGCTCCGACAGCCTGATTTGCGGCGTGCCAGTGTGCTTGCACTGGTGATGATTGTGGTGTCGTTGGCGAGTGGGTATTTTGGGTTGTTCGGGGTCGTCTATGTGGGATTGTTGACGTTGGCGACACTGTGGGCTGTCCCGGTGCAGCGCTGGCGGGGAGCGGTGGTGACCAGCGGCGCTGCAGTTGTGGTGCTCTGGGCAGGGGTCATGGCGGTGCTCAGCAGTGATCTGACGAACCCACTGGTGCGCGCCGGCGTGCATTGGGATGCGGCCCAGGTTACCATCGGTGGAACCGAAGGGTTACGCGACTGGGTGATGCGTCAAACCATCTGGTTACACGTCGTCTCGGTGGCAGATTTGATTACTCCGCTCCGCAACCACCCACTATGGGGGAATGTGCCGATGATTGCGCAGGTACGCCATCCATCCGAAATGGGTGGCTACCTGGGCCTCGTCTGTCTGGGATTGTTGGTGTGGACGAGTCTGCATCATCGCGTAGTGCGGCTGCTGGTGGCAGTGGCTGCAGTGTGCGTGGTACTCGCCGGTGGGCTCGAACTCAAGCTGTGGTACGACCAGCCGTTTGCTGCGGTCCCCGGTTTGTTTTGGATCCTGGATGTCGTCGGTGTGTTCCGCAATGCATCACGGCCAGGGTTGTTTCTGTTGTACGCATGGGTCCCCCTCGTGCTCGTGGTGGCGTACGGAGTGACCCGGATCCAACGCCGCTGGGTAGTTGTGCTGGTGTGTGTGGGCATGCTGGTGGATTTTGCACCACCCGCATGGGTTGTCGTCCCGATGCAGGCACGGGCAATAGCGTCTGCCATACCGACCAACGACCTGGCTGGTGCAGTGCTGACGCTTCCGGTAGCAAAAAACGATCAACAGCCATTGCTGGATCAACTCTGTCATCAACGTCCTATTGTCGCTGGGTATTTGGCGCGTACCCCTGGCTACCCGGTGGCATGGGATGCGTTGACGGTGCCACGTGATCCAGCGCGCGTGCTGTTGCCGCACGATGGAGTGACCGCCTTGAACAACATGGGGATCCGCTATGTGGTGGGGACCAATGCTACTGCTCGTGCAGCGCTCGACCAATTAGCGCCCGAAGGCGTCCAGCAGCTCACTGTGGTTGATGATGCAGCGGTATATGCAGTGCCAGACCGTGCCGTGCCGGTGCTCAGCGCAGGGACAGGGTGGTGGGACGAAGAATCAGCCACGGGCCGGGTGTGGCGCTGGTCGACGGGCGATGCATCGTTGGTCTTGCTGTCGGCCATGCCGCGTCGGATCCAATTGGTCATCGAAGCGTCGAGCGTGGCAGGGGTCGTTAGTCAGTGGGAGCTCGATGGCCGACCAATTGGGGCAATCGCCATCGCCGCCCAACCTGGACAGACCAATCGGGTCCTTTCGCTGGTCATTCCGGCGGGACGGAGTGTTCTGCACATGCGCGCACCAACGGTCACTGATGCATATGGACGCTCGGTTGCGGTGGCATTTACGCAGTTGTATATACGCAGCGCGCAACCGGTGATAGGGCAAGCAATAGTACTACCGCCTGTGCCATCGACCAGGCCGTTGTGTGCACCCGTGGCACCATAACGCTAGGCAGGCCGTATTGGGCAGCCGTGCTGTTCGTGGACCTGCCAGGTATTGAAGGTACACATCCCACATCGAATCGAGAAGGACACGATGGACCAATCCACACATCCCCTGACCCGTTGGTGGGTTATCCAGGTACCGCGCCGCAGTGCTCGCTGGTGGGCAGTGGTCGGTGTAGCGTATATCGTGCTGACGGTGCTGTGGACATGGCCATTGGCGCGACACTTCACCGATGCCTCGATACAAGGCGTGGCTGCAGTGACC
>CANHPK010000260.1 GCA_947462525.1 Roseiflexaceae bacterium
AAGGCCCCGTGTTATTGATATCTGTGGCTATTTTTGGTGTTTCGATGGCCGTCTTCGGGGCATCGAGCTGGTATCCGCTGACGTTGTTTGCGTTGGCGATGTCTGGCGCTGCAGACACCATCAGCATGATTATTCGCGGCACACTGCGACAATTACTGACCCCCGACGACCTGCGTGGCCGCATGACCGCCGTCAACATGATTTTTGTGGCGGGGGGACCACAATTAGGCGAGTTTGTGGTTGGTATCACCGCGAGTATGATCGGTGCACCACTCGCGGTGCTCATCGGTGGCATACTGTGTCTCGGATTGGTGGGCGGAACCGCCCTCAAAGTACCTGAATTGCGCAAACTGGATACTCCCGAAACACTTGCTCGGTAACGCTTTGCAATGGAGGAATCGACAATGACGTCACGCTTCACCAAACCCGACTCTGGCTGGTTTGTCAACGATCGCTTCGGCATGTTCATCCACTGGGGCCTGTACGCGATGCCTGCACGCCACGAGTGGATCCGTAGCCGCGAAGAACTCTCGATTGCCGACTACCAGAAGCACTTCGAGCACTTCAATCCCGATTTGTTCAATCCGATCGAATGGGCGCGCATGGCAAAATTGGCCGGGATGAAGTACTTTGTGATCACCACCAAACACCACGACGGCTTTTGTCTGTGGCCAACGGAACACACCGATTACTGTGTGACCAATACTCCATACCAACGCGACCTTATTCGCCAAACAGTCGATGCGTTCCGTGCCGAAGGCATCAAAGTCGGTTTTTATTACTCGCTGATCGACTGGCATCATCCCGAGTTCACCATCGACCGCATCCACCCCATGCGCAACAACCCCGACGAACGCGCCCGTAACCCGTTCCGCGACATGCGTAAATATGCCGACTACATGCGCAAGCAAGTGTTTGAACTCTGCACGCAATACGGCAAAATCGATTTGTTCTGGTTCGATTTCTCATATCCCGGTGAAGACGGCAAAGGCCACCAAGATTGGGAGTCCGAAGACCTTTACGCAATCGTCCAAGAACTCCAGCCACATGCACTCGTGGACAATCGACTCGATCTTCCCGATGTGGGCGACTTTGTGACGCCCGAACAGTTCCAACCCGCTGGTGGATTGCGTGATGCACAGGGCAAACCCGTCGTATGGGAAGCCTGTCAGACCTTCAGTGGATCGTGGGGCTATTACCGCGACGAACATGACTGGAAGTCGGTCGACCTGCTCGTGCGCATGCTGGTTGACGGGGTCAGCAAAGGCGGCAATCTGTTGTTGAATGTCGGTCCTACCGCACGTGGATTGTTCGACCAGCGCGCCACCGACCGTCTCAAAGGGATGGGTGATTGGATGGCATTGCACAACCGCTCGATCTACGGTTGTGGTGCTGCGCCAGACGGGTTTACGCAACCAACAGATTGTCGCTATACCTACGATGCGCACACCAATCGACTCTATCTACATATTTTTGCGTGGCCGTTCCGTGACATCTACTGCCCCGGATTAGGTGATCGTGTGGCGTATGCCCAGTTCCTCCACGACGGCAGCGAAGTCCACTTCGGCGCCGTCGGAGAGGCCAGCTGGGCTGGTATGGCAGGCTACACCGATCAGACACCGTTGGCGTTCCAAGTACCCATTCTCAAACCCGATGTGGTCGTACCGGTCATCGAGATATTCCTCAAATAACCGACACCAGGAGGAGCTGCCATGACGACTGCGCCAGACGCAACGATATTGCCCGGTGCCTATATCGAAGCAGGGGTGACCCTCGGCCACCGCATCACCGTCGGTGCAAATTCGGTCGTCTTGGCCGGTGAACAGGCATCGACACGCATCGAAGACGATGTCTGGATCGGTGCAAATTGCACAATCTATGGCGATGTCGTGATCGGTGCACGTGCACGCATCGATCATGGCTCCGTGGTTACCACTTCCGTCCCACCCAAAGCAGTCGTGATGGGCAACCCTGCAAAAATTGTCGGGTATGTAGATACGCCGATATATGATCACGGCATTGCACAGACTCGGGTGAGCAATACCACGAGCATCGCGAGTGCGGTCAAAGGGGTAGCCCTGTATACCCTCAAGTATGTACCGGATATGCGCGGTGCGTTGTCGGTAGGGGAGTTTCATCGAGACATCCCATTCGCCCCTAAACGCTACTTTTTGGTGCTCGGTGTCCCCACCGCCGAAACGCGCGGCGAACATGCACACATCGCCTGCCATCAGTTCCTGATCGCCGTCACCGGGAGTGTTGCAGTCGTCGCCGATGATGGCACCAACCGGCAAGAGTTCATCCTCGATCGCCCACATGCAGGACTGTACCTGCCGCCACTTACCTGGGGTATTCAATACCGATATTCCTCCGACGCGGTCCTGCTTGTCTTTGCTTCGGACTACTACGAACCCGATGATTACATCCGTGATTACAAGCAATTCGTCGACTATGTTCGTGCGCACCGCTGACGCAATCCGATTGCCCGTTCACGGCCCTTCACGCACCATACCGGCGATCCGACACAAAACATCCCGCGGACGATCGTCCGCGGGATGTTGTTGATTCATCACAGGGCAGCGGAACACTAGCTCCGGTAGCCATGCGGATGCGTGCGATGCCATTCCCATGCACTGCCGATGATGTCATCAATCGTGGGATAGCGGGGTACCCAGCCGAGTTCGGCCCGGATTTTGGCTGCTGAGGCAATCAAGATTGCCGGGTCGCCAGGCCGACGTTCGCCGATCGTACAGGGGATTGCATGGCCGGTTATCCGGCGGGCAGCCTGCACGACCTCGAGATTAGTGAACCCATCACCATTACCCAAGTTATATTTTCGGCTCCCCAATCGAGCAATGCCGTCGAGCGCGAGAATATGCGCGCTGGCCAAGTCGACAATGTGCACATAATCACGCACACAGGTGCCGTCGCGCGTTGGATAATCACCGCCAAACAGCGTAATCTGATCGCGTTGGCCGAGGGCGACTTGGAGCACCACGGGGATGAGATGCAGTTCCGGCGTGTGATCTTCGCCGCGGTTCGGAGTGCCCCCTGCCGCATTGAAGTAGCGCAGACAGGCATACTTGATACCATAAATGCGCTCGTACCAGTGGAGTGTGCGCTCGAGAATGTGCTTCGATTCGCCATAGGGTGACCCCGGCACGACTTTGTTTTCGGGTTCTATCGGCATCGTCTCGGGCTCTTCGAACAAGTTTGCCGTCGAAGAGACAATGAACCGTTCTACGCCAGCGTGCACCGCTGCATCAATCAAATTAACCCCGGCGACGGTATTGTCACGCAAGTATTTGGCGGGGTTTTGCATGCTCTCGCCGACCAGTGTGTACGAGGCAAAGTGCATGACTGCATCGATGCCCGTATGATCAACGAAAAGCTGCTTGACCGCTGGTTCGTCCCGCAAATCGACATTGACGAACGCTGCATCGGGGTGTACGGCTGCACGATGGCCCTGATACAGATTATCGGCGACGACGACCTCATGCCCTGCGGCGATGAGCTCGACGGTCGCCACACTGCCGATGTAGCCGGCTCCACCGGTAACGAGAATTTTCATCTGTTTATCCTTGTTCGGCTATTGCCGCGATATCACGCCAAAAGTCCGGATACGACACATCCACCGCTTCACTGCCTGCGATGTGCATCTCGCCCCGAGCGACGAGTGCAGCCACTGCCCACGCCATCGCGAGCCGATGGTCGCCATGGCTATCAACCTGCGCAGCGTCGAGATGTCCACGTCCCTCGATAATCATCCCATCCGCAGTTGCCTCAACCCGCACACCCATGGCCTGCAATGCTTC
>CANHPK010000261.1 GCA_947462525.1 Roseiflexaceae bacterium
CCACACTGCATGCACACCACATCAGTTGGGACTCTACAATTTTTGAACACGCGTGCACCAGCGCTCATTAGCCATCCAAAATTTCCTACCCCCACAAACCACCCATTCTCATCGTTCCCCTCTCCAACCTCCGCTTCTCTGCGTCATACCCGCACACATCGTATGCGGGTATGCTGCGTGATCGTTTCTCTTCCATCCCCCACCCAAAAAACCAGAAGCCGTCGCGTGTGCGACGACCTCTGGATTGGAATTTCTCCGCGTTGACCATGCACGCAATTCACCTCCGCGTTGACCATGCACGTAGGTGCATGGTCATCAAGGGGTAGGCGTTGCTGTTTTAGTCGGTGTCCGACTCACCAGCGCCTCGTTTTCGGGAGCACCAATGGCCAAGATACGACCGTCGCGCAACCCAATCACGGTATTCACGTAGCCCGCGCCGACCACCGCAATGTCGCGGTACCCCTCGGGGATGTCGATTTGCTTGTTGTCATTGCGGCCCCACGCATACACCGTGCCGTTGTTGGCCAACGCCAACGAATAATACGACCCTGCCGAGATCTGCTTGATGTCGCGTACGCTGTCCGGCACTTTGCTCTGCCCGTATCCGTTTGCGCCCCACGCCAGCACCGTTCCATCGGTCTTGAGCACCATCGTATGGTCGAACCCGCCCGACACTGCCACCACACCACGCAACCCTGCCGGGATCACCCCTTGCTTCTCGGTATTGCGCCCCCAAATCACCAACGTATTGTCATTTGGTGTTTTGCCCCGTACGATGGCGAGCGAGTGCTGTGTGCCCGCCGCGACACTCAACACGCCTCTGAGCGACTTTGGTACCCGTGTCTGTCCGCTTTCGTTGTTACCCCACGCCACAACGGTACCTGATTTATTGACCGCCAGAACATGCGCAGCTCCTGCAGCGATCGAGACGATATTCGTTCTCGCACCTTTGGGGATCGTAATCTGCCCGCGTGTGTTTGCTCCCCAGCCATACACGACCCCACCCCGCAAGGCCACAGCAAAGTTGGTACCCACCGCGATATCATCGATTCTGCTGCCACAGCACGGTGGGATATTGGTCTGAAACTCCTTGTTCATCCCCCATGTTACCAACGTGCCGTTCATCAACAAGCCCAAGGTAAATGACGCACCAATTGCCGCCTTCTTCAATTGGATTCCCGGCGGGGTCGGTGTCCGTGTCGCGGTATTGGTCGGGGTATTGGTGACCGTTGCAGTCCGTGTCGCCGTCCGCGATGGGGTCGGCGTCTCGTCGGTAATCACAAATGTCTGTTGTGCAGTCGGCGCTGCCGCATAAATCACCCCGCCGATCGTTCCACCCGTTTGTGCTGCCGTCACCGTACAAGTCCCCACACCATAGATGTGCAAGCGCCGCGTCGGTACAATCGTACACACCGAGGTGTTGTTGGTCACATACGTCACTGGCAAGCCCGAGCTCGCCGTCGCAGGCAGCGGGAAGTCCGCATCATAATCGCGCTTGGCAGGGATCGCCGGGAACGTAATCGTCTGCGGTACACCCAACGCACTAAACGACCGTGCCACCGTCGGTGCCACCGCGTAGGTAATCCCACCCGACACACCACCCGTTTGGGCCGCCACAACCGTGCAGGTCCCCACCGTCACCATACTGACGGTCGTTCCCGTCACCGTACAAATGCTCGGTGTGCTCGAACTAAAGGTCACCGGCAAGGTCGAGAACGACGTTGCGCTTACCGCAAAATCGCCCGACGTATATACTCGGTTGATCGGCGTTGCGAGCGCAAATGTAATCGTCTGCGCCCGTCGCGATTCGAACGAACGGGTAACACTCGTCGCTGCCGCATAGGTCACGCCGCCCGATACCCCACCACTCTGGGTGGCGGTAATCGTGCACGTCCCATAGGTCAGCAACGTCACCACACCAGCCGACGTCACGGTACACACCGACGGCGTCGACGAGGTATACGTCACGGTCAACGGCGAACTCGTTGTCGCTCCCAAACTTACCGTCGCCGCACTCGCATCGATATCTGCAGGCTGTGCAAAGGTAATCACTTGGCCGGTGCGGATGGTGAACGACTGGCTCACAGTCGCTGCCGTCGCGTACACAATCCCACCGCTCGTCCCACCCGTCTGCGCAGCGACAATCGTACACAGGCCCGATGCCACAATCGACACCGTCCCACCACTCGTCACCGTACAGGTGCCAGTCGTCGTCGACGTATACGTCACCGCCAACCCTGAGTCGCTCGTGGCCGTCACCGCAAAATCAGCCGCCGTGACGTTTTGGTCGCCCAACGCACCAAAGGTAATCGTCTGCGTCCGGCGGGACACAAACGACCGCGTTACACTCGTCGCGGCACTATAACTGGTACCGCTATTGGTCCCGCCGACCTGCGCCGCCACAATCGTACAGGTGCCATACGACACCATGGTCACGGTGCCGCTACTCGTCACCGTACACACACTGGGCGTCGACGAGGTGTAGGTCACCGCCAATCCCGAGTCCGCCGTGGCCGCCAGCGTAAAGGCCGCAGCCGTCTGATCGACATCGCTGGGCGCCGCAAAGGTTATCGCCTGTGGCGTACGAACGGTGAATGATTGGTTGACGGTCGGTGCTGTCGCATATGTCGTCCCGGACCGCAGTCCACCGGCTTGTGCCGCGGTGACGGTACACGTCCCCGGCGCCACAATGCTCACACTACCAGCACTGCTGACCGTACACACACCCGTGGTGGTGGTGCTATAGGTGACTGCCAAACCTGATGAAGCCGTCGCTCCGAGCGCGAAATTCGCCGCGGTCGAGTCCACATCAGCAACCGTCGGAAAGGTAATGGTCTGGAGCCGCCGTGACGCGAACGAGCGCGTCACGCTCGTCGCCGCACTGTAGCTCGTGCCTGCATTTGTCCCACCGACCTGATCTGCCACCACCGTACACGTACCATACGTCAACAGCGTCACTTCACCGGCACTCGTCACGGTGCAGACCGATGGGGTGGTCGTCGAATAACTCACCGTCAGGCCCGAGTCTGACGTTGCCGATACCGTAAAGGCAGCTGCATCCTCATCAATGTCACTCAATGTCGCAAAGGTAATCACCTGCGGCGTACGCACCGTGAACGACTGCGTTACTGAGGTTGCTGCATCATACGTAATCCCACCTGTTGCACCACCTGCTTGGTTTGCGCTGATCGTACAGGTCCCAGGGGTCAACACATCAACCGTACCACCACTGGTTACCGTACATACACTCGGTGTGGTTGATGTGTAGCTCACCGTCAATCCGGCACTCGATGTCGCCGACACCGCAAAGTTCGCTGCCGTTGCGTCCTTATCACCAAGCGCACCGAAGGTAATAGTTTGCGCACCTTTCGACAGGAACGACCGCGTCACCGTCGGTGCGGTCGCGTAGTTGGTCCCACTGTTCGTACCGCCAGCTTGTGCAGCGACAATCGTACAGGTCCCTGTAGTTACCAGGTTCACCGTCACTCCGCTGACCGTACAGATACTCGGTGTGCTCGACGTAAATGTCACTGCCAAACCAGACGTCGCTGTTGCAGACAAATTAAAATCTGCATCAGTCGCCAATCGATCTGCAGGTGCCACAAAGGTAATGGTCTGCGCCGTGGCGGCGATATTGGTAATCGTGAACGATTGCGTCACACTGGGCGACGCCGCATACAACACTCCACCCGTCTCGCCACCGGATTGCATTGCGGTAATCGTACAGGTCCCTGACCCCACAACCGTCAATACTCCACTGGAAGTGACGGTGCATCGCGACGTCGTACTCGAGGTATAGCTCACTGCCATGCCC
>CANHPK010000262.1 GCA_947462525.1 Roseiflexaceae bacterium
ACCGTTGGCATATATGCTCCTTACATGACTGTCATGCGTGGACAGTGGTAGAATGACCGTGGTACTTCGCACAGGTGAGGTGTCTATGTTCGGACGTGGCGTCACACTGGGGATCGCATTGAGTGTCTTGGCCTGGGTGTGGGTGCGTGCACAACGCAACACAAACACCAGTGCTGAGACAACGATACATCTCCCACACGTAGCAGACAGCAGCGTGGTTCAGTCGGTTGCAATAATCGTGGATCGTATAGAAGCGACGGCACCATGGATACTAAAAGCCAACGAAAAATCCTCCACCAAGTCATAAGCACTGTTCTGGCTCTCGTCGCTGCGCGACTCGCTGTCTGGCTTGTCGACAAGCTCATGGGTGAAGAGGCGTAGAATCTTCTGCATAGTATCCATGATACTCGGGTGGCAGCAGGGCAGCGATGTGGCGCATCATGTCGTCGGTCAACGCAGTCATTTCGTCAGGGTCGATGGTGTCGACTCCACTGACGGCATGCGGGGTCCATGCTGGCCCGTAGGTAATGCTAGCCGGTGCGCGTAACCCTCCTTCGACCCCTGTGATAGCGACGGGTACCATCGCGACCCCTGCACGCAAAGCCATGCGCATGGCCCCACCACGGCCTTTTTTGAGCTTTCCAGTCCCACTGCGCGTCCCTTCCGGGAACACGATCATGATATTGCCCGCTTTGAGCGTATCGACTGCCATGTCGATCGCTGACACATCGTTTTGGCCGCGCCGTACAGGGATTGCTTGCATGCCCTCAAACCACCAACGCGTGAGTGGGCCAAACAACTCCGCTTTGGCCAGCCAATGGGGAATGTGTGTGAGTGGGATAGTAGCAGCGACCAACCAAATATCGCTCCATTTGATGTGGTTGACGACCAATACAAACGGCGTCCCTGCCGCGGGCAACGATTCAACGCCGCGCACCGTCCAATTAAAGATCCCCCAACGACGCAGATGTGCACTCAACCAATGAATAACGGCGAAATGTCGATAGGCAAACATGTGCTGCTCCTATGATTCGGTTGCGGAGTTTTGGGGAAGCGCATAATAGCCGTGATACTCTACCGGGAGGAGTGCGGCAATGCGATGCATCACATCGGTCGTGAGGTCTGTCAGCGACTGCTCATGGATGTCATTGGCGTGTCGGTATGAGGGTAAATCGTCGAGTCGGAACGGCGGACCGAAGGTGATACTGCGTGGGCGGAACCAGAGCGGTTGCATACGACCAGTCACCCCAATCGGAACAATCACTGCACCGCTCTCGAGGGCGATGCGGACTGCACCCGTTTTGGCACGCAACAGACGGCCGTCGTCCCAGGTCCCTTCGGGAAAAATCACCATCGGATTGCCTGCCCGTACGCACTCCACCGCCGCTTGCAGTGCCGTTGCATCGCCTGTGCCGCGTTGGACGGGGATCATGGGCAACATCCGAAACCACCAGCCCATCCAGTGTGCCAACAGCTCGGCTTTCGCAAACCACCACAGATGAAAGGTGCCGGGAATTGCCCACCCTATCAGCGGTGCATCGTGCCATTCGATGTGGTTGCTCACAAACAAGAGTGGCGTGCCTACTGGGGGAAGTGGAGCAGCATGTATCACACGCCAGTCAACTCCGCGCACGAAAACAAGCAGACGCACCGTATTGACAATACATCCCCTGCTTACCCATGTCACCATACGATGCAGTATGGGTGCATCCATGGCCACCTCCGCTACGCAGATTGTCCCTGATTGGTCTGTTGGGCGGATTGTTCTTGCATCATCTCGGTATAAAAACCGTGGTATTCGGTCGGCAGTGATGCAGCGATTTTGAGCATGATTTCGTTGGTCAGACGTGCCATTTCGGGGGCAGGGATTTTGTCGAGGTTCCCATCGGTTCCCCGTACTTCTGGGTAGTAGGGAGTGCCGATGGTGATATGCCGTTTGCTGAACCAGACGCTCTTCTGGGTACCGGTGATGGCCATCGGTACAATCGGAACCCCCGCACGTAATGCGATGCGCGCAGTGCCGCCACGACCTTGCAACAATCGGCCATCATGACTGCGTGTTCCCTCTGGGAAGATAATCACGACTTTACCCGAGCGCGCCGCATCTGCAGCACGATCAATTGCTTGGATATCTCGCTGGCCACGGCGCACCGGGATGACGTGCATCATGCGAAACCACCACCCGAACACAGAGTTGACGATTTCGACTTTGGCAAGCCACCACGGCCGATGGGACAACGGCAATGCCCATCCGATAAATGGGATGTCGTGCCATTGAATATGATTAACAACCAAGACCATCCCTTGTGGTCGTGGTGGCAGGTTTTCCTTCCCCGAGACGCTCCAGCGCAACAACCCGAAAACGCGCATGACTTCCATTGACCAGGTAATCGCAATGAAGTTCAACAGGCTCAGTACTTCTGTCATGATTCGTCACACCTCATTTGGGTAGAATACCGACGTTCAATTCATAGACCATATGACCACCGCTCCACCCCGATAGGATGAGGCACGCAAACCCAATCCCGAGTCTCACGAGATATGCGGGATATTTCGCAGAATCCCAGCACGGTTGTTCTGTGATGCGACGGCGTATTTGCCACGCTTGCCATATGACAAGCCACAGCACCAATGCGCTCCCCGCATGGAGATTGATCCAAAACAATGCATCTGGATGAGTCAACGGTGAAGCGAGTCGTTGGACCGCATCAACGGTGCCCGTGATGGTTGCGGGGATGAGGCTGAACCAGCTAAACGTCACTAACGTTTGGGCAGTTCCTTCAAGTGACTGGTTCCGACGGGAGTACGCTATAGCCGCGAGGACGCAGGCAGCAAAAAAAACACCTATCGGAATATGGACGGTCGCCGGATGGAGGACAAGCGAACTGAGCATGTGATACCTCATGCAAAAACCTTTTGTATCATACCATATGCATCATGGTATGATGACCATACTGATGCGTACACCGCATTCCAGTGCCATATTTTTGGTTCTCATGCAAAGGGTTCGGTATGCGACGTTCGTTGTTGGGTGTGATAAGCTTCGTTGTTTTGATGCTCTGTACACCATCGTTCGCGTCTGCACATGGACTCGTTGCAGGTGGGTCACGTGTGATTGAAGTAGATGCAGGATTACACCAACTGCGTATTGAGGCAATTGTACCGACCGGTGCTCCGACGACACTCACCGTCAAGATACTGCCACATGCCGCACTGGTCGGTACCGGCACGGTCTCGGTCGCTGCTCGTTCTTCATCTGGGGTTCGTGTCGCACCACAGATAGTCACTATACCGGCTGGGCTTGTGCCGATCACGGTTGTCGACATCCCGATTACGGCCACCGGTGCATGGGACATAGAGGTCGTCGTAGATGACGAACGGCGGCAACCCGGCTCGGTGCTTGTACCGGTGCTCATCCAAGACGCAGCTGTGCCAGTCACAACGATTCCCTTATTTGTTGGGTTCGGCCTGATGGCGTTGGTCTTGGGCGTCCAAGTGCTCTGGGTAACTGCACCTGCGTGGGTCGGGATGGTCAGTCGCACGCTCATGATAGTGTCGTTGACATTCGTCTTGGCGCTTGGGCTCGTGAGTGCGATTCCGAACATCAGACTCGAATGGAACACGCCCACCCCGCAGCCAATGCCATTTATCACACAACAGACCACGTTGACCGACAAAGATATACGCATTCAGCTCTACGATGGGTCAACCGGATTGCCTGTCGACGATATCGTGCCGCATCACAATGCGTTGATGCACACGGTCTGTATCGATGAGCGCAATAATGCGCTTGTCCATGTGCATCCAGCCCG
>CANHPK010000263.1 GCA_947462525.1 Roseiflexaceae bacterium
GATAAACCTGACGAGGCAGCCTGTGGTACCGGTGATGGCCTACCCATCCACCGGCTTGTCACTCACCTGATCGGCTCGTAGGAGAAGTAATGGATACCATCGATACCCTGTTGACACATGCCAAAACAATCGCAGTGGTCGGCCTTTCTTCCAAACAGGACCGAGCGAGTTATCAGGTTGCAGCGTACATGCAACAACACGGGTATCGCATCATCCCTGTCAACCCAAAAGAAGAAATCGTACTGGGCGAACAAGGGTATGCGACATTGCGTGATGTCCCGGTTCACATCGACATCGTCAACGTCTTCCGCGCATCAAAAGATGTGCCCCCTATCGTCGACGAGGCAATCGCCATCGGTGCCGGTGCAATCTGGTTACAGCTCGAGATTACCCATCCCGATGCAGAAGCACGTGCACGATCTGCAGGGCTCGTCGTGGTCGCCAATCGCTGCATCAAAATAGACCATGCCCAACGCTCACGTACCGTGTAGCCAAGCAATTACATCATCGAACCAACAACAAAAAACCCGGTGCCGTTTGGCACCGGGTTCAACATTTGGGATTATCGTCGCCGCAGGTCAATAACGAACATTACTGCAATGACGACCAAAAGACTCGGTAACACAAATGTCTGCGGAATGATAGCGAACTTCATAGCAAAAATGAGCATGGAACAGACTGCGGCAAGGATCGTACAGACCACGGCCCAGTGTAAGTGCTTGTGGAACCATACGCGCATCAGCAAAAAGAACAGAAAGCAGCTTTCAGCCAACGCAATGGTAAGCGCAGCGCCACTCGTCACGACCACATACTGCGATGCAACCGCTACCGAAAAGAGCGTCATGCCGATAAAAATCAACCACGTCCAGCGTTCGACGAATGCAACAAGAGTCAGCGCGATCGAACCGCCGAGAATAAACAGATAGCGTGACGCTATTTCGTTCACAAAAAACGACATCAGTTGTTGTGGCTGCACAAGCATCAGCAGCGCGACCGCGATGAGCAATCCACCATGCACGAAACTGCGATTCGTCTGTATGCTACCCAGTCGCAGCGGGATGGTCTGCAAACCCTCAGACGAAAAGGGCATCGGCGTTGATTCGTTCACTTCTTGCATCGCTTCGCTCCGAACCCACCTAATGTGTCTGCGTCTTTTCTGTTTCTACAGTATAGCCGAAGATGGGCAGTGCTGTCTATTCGCAGAGATGAGTGTTTTGGCATGTTCATATTTTTGTACGCATTGAGACGCACCAGAATGGACTTCGACAAATGGTTTGTTTGTTTTTTCTTCAAATAATTACACATTCATCAGATAACTGTCATGACATATACACGTTTTGTTCACGGACCGTCGCGAGTATACTACAGGTAACACGTTTCTCCAGCGGGGCTGTAATGGACAAAAACGACACTCGGGCAACATCCCAGGTAGACGCAGTGCTTGATCCCGCGTACCTCGAACACATGCTCCGACTGACCTGTATCGGCATCCTGTGGGTTGCGACATTTTGGTGCATACCCTATGTGCTTGGCCAGCTATCGACCGCACTCGTCGTGACAGGCCGTGTTGTGGCAGTAGCTATCGCTGGCGTGCTGATGTTCCGCGTGCGGGGCACGCAATGGTCGTTGGCAACTTCGATTGGCCACACCAGTGTCGTTGGGTTGATCTATGCAATCCTACCGATGGTGTTGTTTTTTTGTATCGGTGCTATTGTCCCGCGGTCTCAACCGGTTGCTGCGACGATGCTTGCCACACTCGGCTTTGTGCTGGCGCGCGTATTGTTGATCGGTCATCCACAGCAGTTACGTGTCTTGGTCTTGACCAATATCGGTATTATCTCGATTGCCTGGCTTGTCAGTCCCGCCCCGGGGCGTTATCTCGCGGGTGTTGGTGCACTGCTCTTTGTCGTCGCGGTGAACACGTGTGTTGTATGGGCAGCAGGCTGGTATACAGATCGCTTCCTCGCAGAACTCCCGGTGCAGGTCACGCGGACAACCGGGAGCATCTTTGCAATTGCCTGGCTCCTGCCTATTGTGTCGTGGTACGGCACCATGCTACCCAACGACGTCACCGTTATGTTGTGGGCGCTCCTGATATGGTGCGGCGCGATCGCAATCTCGTGGCTCTATCGGAGCGACCACATCCGCCACTTCGCACCGTATCTCGCAGTGGTGTGTCTGGTCCCGGGGTTGGTTCTGAGTATTCCGCAACCTGACTCCAACGTACAAATCGTCAGGTCGTTGGTTTTTCTCCTCTTGAGTATCGTCACCGGGTTTCTCCTCGCGGCGAAGCCACGCGCGCAATCGCGCACAGACTGCGTGACAGATTCCGCATCGATATAGGGACTCGGTTATTACACTTCGTTTTGCACAAAGGACGACATGAAGGCTACAGATGTGGGACGGCTCCTGCTGTTGGCGGGGTTGTGGGGTGGTTCATTCCTCTTTATGCGTATCGCTGCGCCCGTTATCGGCCCTGCTTGGGTGGCTTTTGGTCGCTCTGGGATTGCAGCGATCCTCTTACTCAGTTACGCGGGTGTCCGTCGTACCGATTTGCACTTCCGCTCCTACAAATGGAATTACGTCGTTCTCGGGGCGTTCCAAAGTGCAATTCCGTTCTTTCTGTTTGCATATGCTGAGACAATTCTGAGTGCGTCTCTGGGTGCCATCATCAATGCGACAAGCCCGCTGTTTGGGTTGCTCATCGGAGTCCTGCTCCGTGACGAAAAACTCACCTGGCAGAATCTACTCGGGATCTTTATCGGGATAGCCGGGGTCAGTATCGTCGTGGGCTATGACGATACGCAGGCGTCCATGACAGTCTTCCGGGCAGTACTCATGGCGTTTGGTGCAGCCTGTTCATACGGGATTTCTAGCAACTACACCCGGCGCTATGTCAAAGGGGCGCCTGCACTCGGCATGGCTGCATACAGCCAGCTCTTTGCTGCGCTCATGCTCAGCCCGCTACTGCTGCTGTTCCCACCGATTGCCCCGATCACCACAGACGCCATCAGTGCCATGCTTTTACTCGGCGTATTGGCAACGGGGTTCGCCTACATCTTGTTTTTTCGCTTGGTGGTCGACGTCGGTCCCGTCGTCAGTTTGACCGTCACATTTTTGGTCCCCGTGACCGCATTAATATGGGGGATTGTGCTCCTCGGCGAGGAGATACGGCTCGCGCAGTATGTCGGGAGCGTCGTTGTCCTCATCGGCACAGCATTGACCACAGGTGTCTTCCAACGTATCAGCAAACGCTTTTCGGCGCAGCAGGCATAATACGTCACAGAAAGGCAGAACTGTATTCCCAGTGGTGCATCAGCGGTATCGTGCGACCAGCTCCGGCAACACCGTACATGCATAATCCACATCCTGTGGTGTCACATAGCCATGGACAGAGCAGCGGATCCGTTGCAAATCTGCATCCCCCCAGAGTTCGATTCCTTCGCGCCGTGCTGCATGCACAACCGCAGCAGGATCTGCGCTCACGGCACAGATATTCCCTGCCCGATGCCTTGCGTTGCGTGGTGTGAGGAGCGCTACACCGGCAGTTTCAAATGCCGTATACAACCGTTCACCCTGGTCGAGTGCATAGCGTTCGAGCGTCGCTCCGGCTACGGTTTGATGGTACACGAGTGCGTTTGCGAGGATGTACAAATCGACAAAGTTCGGGTTCCCGACTTCGATCCGGGCCGCGTCGGCATGCATATGATACGCAGCGGGGTGGGGCGCTGGGCGCGCAGAGCGCCAGCCGACCATGGGCTCGAATGTGGGTACGCGGCGCCGGTTCCACATCACAATCCC
>CANHPK010000264.1 GCA_947462525.1 Roseiflexaceae bacterium
CTTGAGACAGCTTTTTTGGCCGAATCAAACATCCGCACATGTACATAGCTGGTGGCATTTGCTGTTAGCCCAGATACCGAAATAGCTGGATTATCGAGATTGAATGTTTTGTAGTCTGCAGCCGTGAGTGCAGCGCTTGGTGCCGCAGAAGTTGTGGTGACTTTGGCTGCATAGAACTTTGCAGTACAGTCTGTGCTGACGTACACAATACCCGATGCCGTAGTTTTGTTGATGCTGGCTGCGCCGTCTTCTATGACAACCGTTGGGGTACACGTGTTCAGCGCGACATTGAAGTTGCCGGTGTGCGTTGTCCAGATGATATCCGCACCGTTCGGTTTAAAGGTAACCACAAATACACTCAGACGGACACCTGATTGAAATGGGGTGAACAATAATGCTGGTTTGCTGTACTCGGTGTTGGTGACATTGTAGCCGCTGTCATTCCATTTGCCGCCTGCGTAATTCGCGAGCACCAAAGATTGCTTCAGTCCGTTGGTGCCAGCAAAATATGCATTACCACCCATATCGGCAGCAATCCCAGTACCACTCACGTCTTTGCCGGTGAAGGCACTGATACGCTCTGGATAGAGTGGACCATTGAGTCCCATCCACTTTTTCTCAGAGGTGTTGTACTTCATTGCATACAACATACGTGTCCCTGTGCCACTCTCGCCTGCACCGTATGACATGTACAAGTTGCCGTCACTCCCCAGACGCGCAGAAGGGTAGAAACACCCATATGGTATCGTTAGAAGACTGTTTCGGTCGCATGGGATCAAATCAACATTTCCAACTTTCTTTGAAACAGCACCGATGAAATTCATGGTGAACGGGTTGAGAATGATGTGACCACCGGTAAATTTTGGGAATGTGTGTTCGAACGATCCCGCAACATAGAAAGATCCGTCTGGAAGGCTTTCGGCGGAGTCGTTGGCAGAGTATGCGGGTCCATACGCAGGCATGCTAGAAAAGCTTTGCCATGCTACACTCGAACTCCCGCCTCGCTGAATCGCTGCAATCGGCAAAACCGCATATCTGCTGAACAATTTGGCACCGGCAACAAACGTTGCTGCCATTACAAGGACATGCTTGTCGGTGACCGCCATGCCGCCATGGGTGATGTTTGAGGAGAGCCCTGATATATTGGTTGCCTTGAGACCGGCGAACGGCGTCTTGACCGGAGCATTGGCAGGAATGTAGATGGTACGGAATCCGCCCCCGTTGATTTTGCCGATGTACACATTGCCTGCCTTGTCCGTACGTGCAATCGGCGGTGTTACCAATGCGGACAATGACGTATACGACTCAGTGTCTCGGTACGTCGCTATGATTTTGCACGTTGGGGTGTTGGGATCGACCACATGGATGATAATCTGTGCTTTGTTACGCAGGTTCGACTCGGCTGTGCCGCCTGCATCTGCAAGTGCAACATACACCAATCCATTCCCACTGAGTGTCGCCGCGACTGTGTAACTAAAACCACTGGTTAATTTGCAGGTGGTGGCATTGCTGAGTGCAGCCGAAGCACTATCCTGTGGGATAAGTAAAATGCTTGCGCATATACACACAATCGTTAAAAGCCTGAGTATGGTCTTGTACATAGTGCACCCTTATTCGTTTGTCTAACAGTATTATAGTCCGACATACTGTCGTAATCAATAGCGAGGGGTGAGGAGAACGTGATACCCGACTAATAGACGTGCGTATATGGCAATTCGTTCAATCGGCAGATTTCTTGAGGGCGATGAGGATCATGGAGCGTGTTTTCCAGAGCAGTGCAGTGACGAGCGCAATAGCCGATTTGACCAACCAGCGGTGTGGCGCGCGTACAAATCGTGCCCACTCAATGCCGACTGGCTCATACGCTGCATGATATTCTTCTGATACGACGTCGTAGTGCGAGGCTTTTGCCATCCAGGCAAGTTGCTTCATGCCAAAAAGACGGCTGTGCGTGTAATAGCGCGCATCACTGCGTAATGTGGCCCAACGCTCAAATTCGTCGGTGTGGTCAAACGGAAGCCACAAGAGGACATCAAACAATGTGCGCATCCGGCTTTTGAAATAAAACTGATTTGGTGTACTGATGATCAGATGTCCACCCGGCACGAGGAGCGTGGCGAATTGTTCGAGAGCCGCCAAAGGTGGGTTCGCGAGGTGTTCTATCACCTCAGAAAAGATGATGATATCGAACATCCCTGGTGAGTACGGTGGTTCTTCGGTGTCGATGTTCCAGCGACGGACCTCGACGCCGAGTCGTTCCCATACTTCTGCGCGATGCTCGGGAAAAATGTCGGTTCCATAGACGTCATACCCGGCGTTGACCAACATCTCGGTGAATTGACCAGGATTCACCCCGATTTCGAGTACCCGTTTGCCCGGCAATGAAAGAACCATCGCCAAAATCGCCGCAAAACGGATTTTGTGATAACGGTAGTATTCGGGTTTGTTTGATTGGCTTGTTGCAGCGTATTGGGCAACAATTGACTGTGCCTGTTGCTTTCGGTCATGCATTGCGGTGTTCACTCACTGCTGTGCGACAAACCGCAATGAGGCGGGTGGCGCGATTCTGATAGGTATGGGGTGCGACAGCATTCAACCCGCGTGCAGCTATGTCTGCACGTGCACTGGGGTCGGCAATCAACGTCGCCAATTGCGCAGTAAGCGCAGGTACACTACCGCGTTCGAATACTGCAGCGCCATCGGCCCCGATGATTTCGCGGAGCGACTGCATTTCGGGACAAACGACCACGCGCCCTGTTGCCATGTATTCGAACAGCTTGAGGGGTGAGGCTGTCTCGTCGGTGACCGTATCGGGAATGACCAGGATATCACTCGCTGCAAGATATTGTGCGACCACAGGCTGCGTTTGCACGCCCGTAAAGACAACCCGCTGCTGTATGCCGAGTGCGATGCACTGTTGCGTCAACGCGGCGACTTCTTGTGGGCGGCCGCCCACGAAATACAGCCACGTATGTGCTTGTAGTTCCTGTGAGAGTTGTGCATACGCCTCGACCAAGAGTTCGAGTCGCCGGTATGCAAAGGTTAACCCGGCATAACAGATAAGCGTAATCTCGTGCGGGATGCTCAGACTCTCACGCGCACGCTGTTGGTCAGTTGGGTGGTAGATGCTGTCGTTGTATGCATCGGGGAGGATGTCGACCGCATCGATAGCGCGGAACCCTTGGTCGTTCAGAATGGTCCGAAACGTGCTGGTGAGTGAGACAAGACGCGCGGGCTGTCGAATGGTGACCTGGTCGATATGCTCGACAAGCCGGGCCGCCCATCGCTCTTTCGGGCGTGAATGATTGGTCGATTCGAGGTGATGGACTTCATAGACGACTTTGGCACCCAACAGGCGAGGCGCCCACTGCGAAAACCAGAATGCACACATAACCTCGCGCACATAGACCACGTCAGTCCGTGTTCCACGTGATGCCTGTATCCAGAGCAGTACCAAGACAATCCATGCAAAAACCGTGCGTTCGGCGTAGTACCAGAGTGTCGATTTGTACAAACGCGAAAACCGGCCGATGCCGATCCGGGGGATGTACGTCACACCCAAGTCGTCGAACGGATTGGATAATGCCGTCATGCGTGGGATGATAATCTGGAGATTCTGGTGTTGGGCACGCAGTTCACGCAATGTTGAATACGTTTGAACCGCGTTGGCAGATCCGAGGGTCAAACTCGTCGGATATGCAACATAACAAATGCGCATTGGTGCTTGCTGTTCTGTCATAACGTTGTGTACATATCCAATAAAGTGGCAGCGATAACGCGGCTACGAAAGTCTTGGGCAA
>CANHPK010000265.1 GCA_947462525.1 Roseiflexaceae bacterium
AGCGGCACGTGTGCGGGCTGTGTTTTGGTAAGCTTGAGGATATTCGTGTTGCGCGCCACCACGGCAGTGCGTTGCACCCCAATACGGCTCGCGCGTGCGTCTATTTCGGCTACTGACAACGTGCTCAGATCGGCACCGGCATCGGCAGTGCGCATCGTGATGATGACGGGCACGGCGACATCTTGCGCGAGTGTCCGCAGGCTCACGTCAACCGTCGCAGGCGGCTCTGCAGGTGCGGCCGATAACACCCCAAAGGTGGCAGTTACCAACGCCATCACAACCACAATTACCCCTACAACCCGTGTGCGCAACTGTTGAAACATCGGTGTGACTTTCTCTAATTATTCAGATATGCATATCATACGACATCTCTTCTTGGTGCATTCTGCAGGCAAAAGCGCTCCGGTACGGCGTTTTTGGCACATTGTATAATAACGTAATGATGGTTTATTCACCGAGGTACTGCGATGGCAATCCCACCCCACACCATCCTCAAGGCGTTGCGGAGCGCATACGCACATCTGCATGCCCCGGTGGCGGCTGCCGAGGCTGCCCTCGCTCAGGCCGAGCGCACGCACAACGCAGCACAACGCGCCAGCGTCGATGCAACCAAATTTCTCGTCAAGATCGACAAGACATCCAGCGCAATCATCGACCCACTGCGCATCCAAGCACAAGCTGCGTACGATGACGCCCACGCTGCCCAAGACATCGCCCAGGCAGTCGTGGTGAGCGCCAGGCAACAGCTCATTGCCGCCTATGCACAGTGTGCACGCGACGCCCAGACAGCCTACGACGCAGCGATGCGGACGGTAGATCCAGAAAGCCCGACGCCCGAGGCGTCCGCTGGTGCGGTGATGCAACCGCCGTTGTTTGTGCACAAACCAGACATCAAAGGCAAAAAGCGCTGAACGGAGGATCCGATGGCATCGTGTGTGAGCTGCGGCAGTGACGTTTCGTTCTTCGATTTCTCGCGTGAATGCGCGGCCTGTATCGCGCAACGACAGCAGCGTGCCCAGGCAGAGGCCGTCGCGCTCGAACAGAGCCGGCTCGACGCACAACGCCTGGCAGCCGAGCAAGAAGCATATCGCATCGCTGCCGCGGTGCAGCAATCGGTGGCAGAGGTGTATGCGTCGGTCCAAGAATACGGGGCGACGACGCTCGTGCATCACGTGTATACACCGGTCGATTCAGTCGTCCAAAAAGAAAAATTCGCGACGGACTTCACCCTCAAATACGTCCGCCCGTGGACACAATACGGCTGGAAGATGGTCGCCACCGTGCCGCGCACCGTCGGCGTCGCGCTCCGTCACGAATACATCACCGTTCCACAAAAAATCGGCATAGGCGGTAATGTGGCCGGTGTCTACATCTTGCTCCAACTCGAAATCACCGCCGAGAGCATCGCCCGGCAACACAAAGCCATTGAAGCGTATTTTCAAACAATCCATCGCGGCTGATACATACCCAGGGGCGAGGTACCCCGCTGCGCGGGGCATGACGACCTCGACCTCCCACATCCGACCTCGCCCGCAGATTGCTCAGCAAAATACAAGTAAACCTTATGCCGAAAGCTCCGGTGTTGCATAGATCACCCGCCCGCGCACCGTTATTTCGCACGGCACCAGATAACGGCGGCAGGCATCGATATCGATGTCGATGCCCAATCCAGGGCGATCGGGGATACGCACCATGCCATCGTCATCGGGCACAATCCGTTGCCGCGTCATTGCGAGCGCCAGCGGTTTGAGTTCGACCGGGTATTCGCAGATGACATCGTGCTCCAGCCCTGCAAACGGTTGCAACGAGGCACTCAATGCCAGCGCCGAGGTGAACGTATGGTTGACATAGGTCACCCCACGCGCATGGGCATACTGGGCCACGCGATACGCGGGCAAGATCCCACCGATGCGCCCCGTGTCGATTTGGACATACCCGATGGCCGCGTAGTCGATCATGTGCTGTGCCATGTACTCGCTGTGGCACCCTTCGCCACCAGCCATTTTGACG
This sequence comes from Roseiflexaceae bacterium, assembly GCA_947462525.1. GTDB lineage: Bacteria > Chloroflexota > Chloroflexia > Chloroflexales > Roseiflexaceae > UBA965. Next base: position 2,011 of record CANHPK010000265.1, read on the forward strand.
CTGCCCGACTGGCGTGCCAATGCGGCATACGCCGATAACGCACCGGACAAGAACGGTTCTTCTAACCAGGTCGTGTCGGCAGCGCGCAACGCCGCCAGTCGCGGCAGGGCCCGTTCGACATCGTCGAGCCAGACCGTCCCGGCATCGACCAGCAGAATCCCATCCGACCCCAATCCCTCACGGGCTGCGGCGATTTGTTCTGCATCGGCCGCCACGCTCCCCAGACCATACGGCCCCCAGCCGAACTTGGCGGCGCGATATCCGTCTGCGCTGACGCGCCGTGCTTTCGTATACGTCTCGTGCGGGGTGTCGCCAAACAACTGCGACGCATAGGGTTGCTTGGCATAGGCGGTCGGTGCGCCGAGCAGCTTGTAGACCGGCGTCTCGAAGCGCTTGCCGAGCAGGTCCCAGAGCGCGATTTCGATCCCCGACAGGGTATGCGGCATCTGCAACAAATCGAGGCTATTGGCGTGGACCACGGCACAGATGCGGGCAATATCGGCGACCGTGTCGAGGGTCTGGCCGAGGACCGAGTCGCGCACCGGTTTGCAGGCACTATGCGACATCGGCGTCACAAAGCTGGCGATCGACACCAGCGGGGATGCCTCGCACTCGCCCCAGCCGACATATGGGCCCGCTTGCACCCGTACCAACAACGCGTCTTGGCTGCCGTCGCCGATGTCCAGCACCTCGGGCATCGACAAATAAAAGAAATCCACGGCTTCGATGCGCATCTGCCCCTCCTCTGCGTGGGTATGCATCAGGGCACAACCCTGCCCGATGTCCCGCTTCATTGACATTTTACGATGAACAGCGTAGCATTTGGTTACTCTATTCATACATGCGAAAGTCATTCAGATGAGCACTCACAACGACGTGGTTATTGGCTCAGGCGGACTCGTCATCACGATGCACCCCGACCGGCAACCCGGTATCGCGGCAATTCGTGCACACGACGTGCTCTGGGGCACCGCGAGCAGCCCGCTCTTTTGCATCGACCTGGGTGACCAGGTTGTCACCGCACTCACCCCTGGCGTACGCCTGACCGACATCCAGCAGACGCACGACGGCGCCGGCATGCAGTGTACGACGTTCAGCTACGACACCCCACAGCGCATCCAAATCACCCAAACCTTCAAAACATACGCGGGCACGCACCTACTCGAAGCAGGTGTGTCCGTCATCAATCGGGCCAATGCAGCCGTTACTATCAACCGCATCGATACGTTGGTCATCGATATCCCCACCGGTTCGTACGAAAGCATCGGCTACAGCGGTGGCTGGGGCAGCGAGTTCGAGCCCAAAGCCCAGCGCCTTATCGGCGACGTCGTCTGGCAGACGCGCTCGGGCCGGTCATCACACGGCATGCACCCGTGGGTGGGGTTGACCCGCGAGCAGCGCGCGCTCCTCTCGGTGTCGGTCGTCTGGTCGGGCAATTGGATTATCCGCGCCGACGAGCAACCCGGCGGCGGCTATCAACTGTCGGCCGGTCTCAATGACTGGGCCTTCCACACCACCCTGGCGCCCGGTGCGTCCACTGACGCACCAGCGGTCGTCGCGGTGTTCGGCGCCAATCCGAGCCTCGATGACAACGCAGCGGCCTATGCGGCCGTCGGGCGATCGCATTGGTACCCCAAAAACACGTTGTCGACAGCACTCCCCGTCGAGTGGAACCACTGGTGGACCTACGAAGACCGTGCCATCACCGAACAGACCTTCCGCGCCAATGTCGATGTCGCCGCCCAGATGGGGATGGAGGTGTGCGCGCTCGACGCAGGCTGG
>CANHPK010000266.1 GCA_947462525.1 Roseiflexaceae bacterium
CGTCGGTTGTGTTTATTGCTAATTCTCCTAATTGTAATTGGGAGTTGCTCGGTTTATTTCCGCCGGCGGAACTTCTACGTAATTTAACTATTTGACTCATATGTATGATTCTAAATCCTTGTGATATATATCACGGTTAACGACCTATATAGGTCTTATGATAAATAGTTGTTATAAATAAAAAAGGAGACTTTTTTAAGGTCTCCTTTTATTATTTTTATTTGTTGTTTATTAAATACACTCACCACCTTCACACGTTGATATAGCAGTAATCTCTAATGTTGTACCAACATCACCAGATACTGTGGTATAAGTATCAAATACCGATGTATAAGTACTATTTTGACAAAGAGTAACTACTGGTTGAGATCCTATAGTAATTGTAGCGGACGTACCTTCAGAACAACCATTTGTTTCTACTTCTCCTCTTACAAGATCTCCGATTTGTGCTGTATAATTTCCAGTACCGCTTGATGTTAGTGTCGCTTGTGAGGTGCCGTTAACTTTAAGAATAAACGTTCCATTTCCACTACCTACGTTTGCTGTGTAAGTGTATGATACGTTTACTGTTGGTAAAGGTGTTGCAGTTGGGTCAGGTACCGGTGTTGAAGTCGGTGGAACAGGTGTTGCCGTCGGTGGAACAGGTGTTGCGGTTGGTGGAACAGGTGTTGCGGTTGGTGGAACAGGTGTTGCGGTTGGTGGAACAGGTGTACTAGTTGGTGTAGGTGTTGGTGTTGCCGTTGGTACCGGTGTTGCGGTTGGTTGTGGACATAACAAACTACAAGTTGATGTACCAGCACCTATCATCGCAGTTTCATAATCAAATGAACCTGGTGATATTGCGGCTGTTACTTTAAACTTCAATCCACTATTAGGGTCGTTTCTAAATCTGCCTAATATTGTAATTTCGGTAACGTTTCTTAATGTCACATAATCTTCAAATACACAATTTCCATCTAAACCACAACTGTATTGTTCTGCGTCATAATAGAAGAACGGGTCAACTGTTGGGGTTGGTGGTATAGGTGTACTAGTCGGTGTAGGTGACGGTGTATTCGTTGGTGTTGGAGCTGGCGTTGCGGTTGGTGGTATAGGTGTACTAGTCGGTGTTGGGGTTGGTGTATTCGTTGGTGTTGCTGTTGGTGGAACAGGAGTGCTAGTTGGTGTTGGGGTTGGTGTATTCGTTGGTGTTGCGGTTGGTGTTGGTGTGGGACAAGGTACAATATCTGTAATTTCACCGTTTTCATTTGAAGGTAATCCAATCACATAAACCGTTGTATCATCTTTTTTCAAATATGATGTAGGTAAAACTGGATCTGTATTACCAAGTCCATAATATAATATTGTCCCTATACCTAATGAACCACTATAATAAACAGTAACCGGTGTTGTTGCTGCACAAGCAGTGCTCAAACTATTACCAGTATAAACTGTCATACTAAAAGGTATTGGTGTGGCCGTAGGTGTAGGGGTAGGTGTACTTGTTGCTGTTGGTGTAGGGGTAGGTGGTACATCTGTCGATGTAGGGGTTGGAGTTGGTGGTACAGGTGTTGCTGTTGGGGTTGGTGTTGCTGTTGGTGGTATACATTCACAAGATGTGTTACCATATGTTACAGATGATATTATAGCACCAATTCCTGAAACTGTTCCATAACTAATACAATCGTTAATTACTTGTGGTCCAATACCATAAGAATTACTTACCGATGTTCCACAACAATTTATATAACCAACTGTACCGGCTTGATCTACCTCAAATGTAACTTGTGTTACACAAGCTGGCGGTACCTCTGTTGATGTTGGTGTAGGAGTTGGTGTTGCCGTTGGTGGAATATCTGTGGCCGTTGGTGTAGGAGTTGGTGTTTCAGTTGGTGGTGGAGGTGGTGGTGTATTAGTTGGAGTTGGTGTTGGTGTTTCCGTAGCCGTAGGTGTTGGAGTTGCCGTTGGTGGAACCTCCGTAGCTGTTGGTGTTGGGGTAGGTATTGTTGAACACTCGGTTATAGTACTTATAGTACCGATTGAATCTCCAACAGTAACAATGTAGGTTGTCTCAGTACCTCCTGTTGTTGTAACTAATTTATATATATAATCTGGCGTTGCCGATGTACAAAATTGTGATGACTTTAAATATTGTCCGACTTGTAGTGGACCACCAAGATCAATATGAAAAGCTTCAATTGTACCAATTTCTTGGCAAATATCATAGTAACTTGTTGTACCCGAAGAAGGATATCTTCTACCATTGTAATAATTTACCGGTGTTGTACAATCATATATAAATGTTACATTCCCTTCCGGATTGACAGTTACTACTACTGTTGTATTATTCCCATCAGTGGATACTAATTTATAAAGACTACCACTTGGTACTTCTTGTGTGAGTGCCTCATCAAAATATAAATTAGTTGTAAATGTGTTTAAATCGGTACCGTTTATGTAAAATACAGTATCTGTTCCAATACTTTCACATGCACAGACATAACTTGTATCACCGGTAAATTGTTTACCATTAAATGCGGTATATACTTGAGTTGGTGTAGGTGTTGGAGTTGCCGTTGGTGGTGGTGGAACATCAGTTGATGTGGGGGTTGGTACCGGAGTTGCCGTTGGTGGAACCTCCGTAGCTGTTGGTGTTGGAGTTGCTGTTGGTGTTATACCACAAGCAATTGTACAATTTGCATTAGAACCAATTATCGTATCAAAATCAATATCATACGACATTGGTGCTGGAGTTATTTCAGTTTGAACTTGAAATACATTTACTTCATTCATTAACTTATAAAACACCCCATCAATTGTAGATAAAGGTGTTGATGATCTACCTGCTAAATCTGGACCTAAAACACTACAACTGTCAGAACAATTATATTGTCTTACCGAATAATAATAGAATCCATCAAATGTTGGTGTTGGTGGTGGAACATCTGTCGATGTTGGTGTAGGAGTTGGGGTTGCTGTTGGTGGCGGTGGTGGTGTACTTGTAGGTGTTGATGTTGGTGGAACGTCAGTTGGCGTTGGTATAGGAGTTTCTGTTGGTGTAACATCTGTTGATGTAGGAGTTGGGGTCGGTGGTACATCTGTCGATGTTGGTGTAGGAGTTGGTGTTGCACTTGGTGGAGGTGGAACATCAGTTGATGTTGGTGTAGGTGTAGGAGTTGCGGTTGGTGGAACATTAGTTGATGTTGGTGTTGGTGTGCTATTTGTACATGAAGTTGTTTCAATTAATTGACAAATAGGGTTATCAGGATCTGTTGTGTCTAAATAATATCCTGAAGGACACGTATAGTTAGAACAGAAACCTTCACCTTCTTTAGAACCGCCAGGTAAATAATCACCTGTTGCAAATACAATATCTAACATTGTGGTTCCCGTTGCACTTGTCATTTCGTTAAGTGTGTTGTTATATATTTCCGCAGCAAATGAACCAACTTGACTTCTATTCCAGTTTTCTAATTCTATAATATTTGGTCCCGCATTTAATGTGACAGGATAAACATGCCAGAATTTAAAGTTAGTATCCGGTTCATCGTCTAATTGATCGACTAATGTAACACCATTTAATTTAATTGTAACATCATTATCTCCCGCAATACCTACATAATATGTTTTACTTTCTAATAATGTAAACGTAGAACAAAAACTAATATAGTCTGGATAGTTTGGACCAGGCCAATTCGCGTCACCCGCAACCCACACATTATTTGCATTCATTCTTGTAGAATAAAATAACTCAACGTTCGTGGTTGATGATCCGTCGGCAACAACTGTAAATCCACTAAA
>CANHPK010000267.1 GCA_947462525.1 Roseiflexaceae bacterium
ACGAGGACATGGGTGGGTTGCCCACTGGCATGCGCATCGAGGGCAGTACAGAACCGTTCGACGAGCGCGCCTTCGTCGTTGAGCGTGGGTGGGGCGGGGAGCAGGTCGACGTGGCAGTGCGGCGTCGCGGCGATGCCGCCGTGATGGGGGTTGATACGCGCCGCGATACCCCACAGCAGCCCGGTGCCGCCGTCGCGGTGTGGCTCGATGGTGACCACACATACGTTAGGGTTGGAGCGTGCGTCGATGCGCGGCAACGATGCGATAGATGCCGTGGGGAGAAATGCGGGAGTCGTGACGCCGCTACTGCGTTGTCGTTGCGCCCGGGCTATCCAATCCTCGAGGGCGGGGCCAATGGTCTGGTCGGCGATGAGCGCGGGGGTAGTTGCCGCGGCACGGGGGACGAGCTGTCGCTCGGGGCTGACGTCGGCCAGGGCAGCCAGCTGCGGTACGGTGTGGATGCCGTGCTGGCGGAACGCGCTGCGTTCGGTACGGTCGATACCGGGGATGAGGGCGATGTCGGTCTGTTCGTGTGCACGGAGCAGGCAGAGTTGCATATACGGGCAGCTGGCACAACCGGTCCCGAACGCATAGGGCAACTCGTCGAACGGGGTGGTGCGGGCGGCATAGCCGTCTGCGTGCGGGAGCTGTGCAAAGATGCGGTCGATATCGCTGCGGAGCTGATCGGGATTGGAGGGCACTGCACACCAGGCGCTCTCGAGGGTGAACCAGTCACGTGCGCGTTGGCTGTCGATTGCGCGTTGCTGTTCGTCGAAAGGGGTCAGCGCAGGGATGAGTGGTGGTTGGTAGAGGATGGCCGTTTGGATGGTCCGCGAAAGCGCTGGCGGAAAGAGTGTGCGACAGATGCGTTCGTAGACGCCGACTTGGAGGTGGTGATCGTAATTGGCGGCACGCGCCGATTTGATGTCGGCGATGCGCACAATATACTCTCCGGTGGGAGTGCAATGGAGCTGGATGAGGTCGGGCCGACCGGTCAGCAACCAGTCGTGTACGCGTGCCTGGAGCGTGGGTTGGATGAGGAGCACCGTCTCGCCGGGCGCAAGGGTGGCCAATAGTGTGGGGATGTGTGCACCATCGAGCGGGGACTCGTCTGTCGCGGTGTGTGTCTGATAGTTGGTACTGAGGTGGGCATTGATGCGGGCTTCGTAGGCGCGCCCGGCGGCGAGTGGGTATGGGCTGGGATGCTCGAGGGAAATGCCCAAGCGACGCAGCCGTGCGGCGAGTGTCTGTTCGCCGGCCGTCTGGGCAAACATGCGCAAGCGCAGGGCACGGGCGCAGCGGTCCGTGCGTTGATACTGGGCGATGTCGGTGGCGCTGAGCGGGATGGTGCCATTGGCATCGGGCAAAACCTCGAAGCGCTCGCTAGAAATCGTCATAGCATCTCTTTCTGTGCACGTACGGCAATGATATACTAGCCCAACCACGCATCCCTGAACATGAAGTGAGCCCCATATGACGTGCCCAATGCATGCCTTCGACCCCTTCGACAAGGGCTATTTGGCGGATCCCTATGCGGTCTATGCGAGACTCCATGCGGATCAGCCGGTGTTTTTCAGCGAAGAACTGGGGTATTGGGTGGTGAGTCGCTATGACGACATCAAGCAGGTCTTGCGTGATGCGCAGACGTATGCCTCGCGCAATGCCACCGATCCATTTACGCCGGTCAGTTCCGAGACTGCGGCGGTGTTCCGGGCAGGCGGCTATGCAATGCAGCGGGTGTTACTCAACGCGGATGCACCGGTGCACCCTCGGGTGCGCCGCAATGTCGCCGCGGCCTTTACCCCGCAGCGGGTGGCGCAGTTGGCACCGCGCATCGAGGCATTGGTGGCACGCACGATTGCTCCCATTATTGCACTCCCTGTGCGCGAGGTCGACATCGTGCAGGCGTTGACGTATGCGTTACCGGCCGAGGTTATTTTTCTCCTGATAGGGATGGATGCCGACGATGTGCCGGCGGTCAAGGCGGGCTCCGAAAGTCGGGTGGTGTTTACGTGGGGCAAACCGACGGCCGAGCAGCAGGTCGCCTTGGCACATGACATGGTCGACTTTTGGCAGCGCGCGGCGGCGTTTGTGGCCAAGCGGGTCGACGAACCGCGTGATGACTACACCAGCGACTTGATTCGGTTGCGCAATGGCGACGACACGGTGCTGTCGCTGGGCGAGATTACGAGCGTGGTTTTTGGGTTGTTGCTGGCAGGGCACGAGACGACCACGGGGTTCCTCACCAATGCCATCGTGCAATTGCTCCGCGACCCCGCGCGCTGGCACGCGCTGGCGGCTGACCCGACGGGGATCCCTGCGGCGATCGAAGAACTCCTGCGGCTGGACACGTCAGTCATGGCGATGCGCAGAGTGACCACGGTCGACGTGACCTTGGGTGGTCAGCACATCGCCGCGGGGAGCAACATTCTGGCGCTGATCGGGGCTGCGAACCACGACCCGGCGCATTTTGTGGAGCCGAGCGTCTATGATCCCACGCGATCCGACGCCCGCGACCATTTGTCGTTCGGCTATGGGGCACACTACTGCATCGGGGCGCCACTGGCGCGGCTCGAGGCGCAGATTGTCTTGCGCCAATTGGTGCAGGCGTTGCCGACGGCCAATTTCGCACCAGACCAAACAATGGAATATCTCCCCAATACATCCTTTCGCGGGGCACGGTCGGTGCGTATCCGCTGGTAGCACGAAGGTACCACTATGCCGAAACCACGACTCACTATTGATGGTGTCACGTATCGCGATTTGAACGGCAACGGCCGACTCGATGTGTACGAAGACTCCCGCCAGCCGCTCGAGGCGCGCGTCTCTGACCTGTTGGGGCAGATGACATTGGCCGAGAAGGCGGGGTTGATGTTCCACCACTTTACGTTTATGACCGAAGAAGGGACCATCCTCGAAGGCCAGAGCCCATGGGGAGCACCGTATTCGACTGCTGACAGTGTCTTTGCCAAGCACATTGTGCACGAGGCTCTGGGGAACATGGTCGCCCCTGCCCAGATGATTGCCTGGCACAATGTGATGCAGACGCGTGCCGAAGAGACGCGTTTGGGCATCCCAATGACATTTTCGAGCGATCCGTGCCATGGTGCGGGGCATCGAGATTTGAACAATAACGCCAACAATCACTTTTCTGCGTGGCCACAACCGATTGGCCTGGGTGCTATTGGTGACCCTGCGTTGACGCGGCAGTTCGGTGACATCGCGCGCCGAGAGTACCGCGCGGTGGGCATCCATATGGCGTTGCATCCCCAGTGTGATTTGGCGACCGAGCCGCGCTGGGCGCGCATCGTGAGTACCTTCGGCGAGGATGCACAGGCATCGGCGCAGCAGACCGCAGCGTATGTGCGGGGATTCCAGGGGGAGCGGATTGGAGCACAGAGTGTGCTGTGTATGACCAAGCACTTCCCCGGTGGCGGACCACAGATGAACGGCGACGACGCACACTTCCACTATGGACGTGAGCAGGTCTACCCGGGGGGCAAATTTGATTACCACTTGGTTCCATTCGAAGCAGCCTTCGGCGCAGGGACTGCGCAGATTATGCCGTACTACGGGATGCCGATGGCGACTGCGCACGAGGAAGTGGGATTTGCGTTCAACAAAAGCGTCATCACGGGGTTGTTGCGTGAGAAATACGGCTTCGATGGGGTGGTCTGCACCGACTGGGGCTTGATTACGGATGCACACGTACCGGGCGGCACCTTCTGGGCACGGGCTTGGGGGGTTGAACACCTGAGTCGGCTCGACCGGGTCAA
>CANHPK010000268.1 GCA_947462525.1 Roseiflexaceae bacterium
GGCGTTGAGCAATCGTGCACTGCGTTCGGTCGCGATGCCTTCTTGGACGCGTTCGAGCTCGATCCGGCGTTGTGCCTTGACACCTTCGGGTACGGCTTGGACCGGGTCTTCTTCGAGCGTCGCAGCACGTGTGCCGGGTCGCGAAGAAAACGCCGCTATATGAATCTTGTCGAAGTGGAGTTCTTTGACAAGCTCGACCGTCGCTTGGAATTCCTCATCCGATTCGCCGGGGTGACCGACGATGATGTCGGTGCTCAGTGCGATATCCGGCATGACGCGGCGCAAACTCGCAGCGAGTTCGCGATAGCGCTGCACGGTGTATCCGCGACGCATCCGCTTGAGCATTGCGTCATGGCCGTGTTGGATGGGAAGATTGATTTCGCGGGGGCATTTGGGCAGACTGGCCATAGTCTGCATCAGTCGTTCGTTGATCCATGCAGGATGCGAGGTCAAAAACCGTAACCGGACCAACCCTGGCACCGCATGCACAGCGCTCAAGAGGTCTGCCAGTTCAGGCCGACCGGGGAGGTCATGCCCCCACGAGTCGACAATTTGACCGAGCAATGTTATCTCTTTGGCGCCACGTGCTACAATCCGTGTCACTTCGTCCACGATTTCGGCAAGCGGGCGGCTGATTTCTTTGCCACGGCGCAAGGGGATCACACAGTACGAACACGACATGTTGCAGCCGTATTGGATGGGTACATGGACCGTGACCGGTGGGGTAGTCCAGTCTGCAACGGGCAGGGCTGGCTCGTCCATCGTGTAAATGGCGTTGGGCGCGAGCGCAACAACCTCGTCGACAGCGGAGGGTGAGACAAAATGGTCGACGATGGGAAGCCGTTGCTTGAATATTGAGGTGTTCTCGGGGCCGACCATGCACCCCCAGAGGACAATTTGCATCTCTGGGTTCTCGCGTTTGACTCGTTGCAGATCGCCGAGTTTGCCGATGATACGTTCTTCGGCAGACGCTCGCACACTACACGAGTTGAGCACCACAAAACTGGCGTCTTCGGGTCGTGCAGCGGGTGCGTACCCGACACTCTGCAGACCACTCTCGAGCCGTTCTGAGTCCGAGATGTTCATTTGACAGCCGACGGTCCACACATAATAGCGACGCTCGCGTGGTGTGTCATCACGCGAAGTCGTCGCCGGTGCGCTCATCATGAGAGGGATATCCTGCATCTGCCGATACATCCTTGCTCGATACTACTAAAAAGTAAGTATAGCACAAGTCGAGGTGCGGTTTACCAAATCAACATCGGTAAATCGGTATTGACGCTCATCTGTGCGCCTTCCATCAGGGAGTTGAGGCACTTCATCGTCGCATGCTTTGGCGATACATCGAATTGCTGCATCAACCCACGCAACATGTGGAGCTCGCGGAGCAAAGCAGGCGCTGAGCCAAACGAAAACAATTCGACATCGTCTTCGTCCGGATCTTCTCCTTCTGCGTCTGCTTCAGGCAAAAACCAAATGGGTTCGGGGAAGTCGATGGGCAAGTAATACCCGTCGATTGCTTGATGTTTGATGAGATGCGGGAACTGCGTATCGATTTCGTCTTCCCAGATTTGTTCGAGCAGTGGATCGACGTCGTCTTCTTCTTTGGACGGTCGGTTCAAAATGGACTGGAAATCCATGCCATTTTCGAGATATGCGGCGACCAGACAGAGGCGATCGAGGTCAACCCCGTGACGAATGCCACCCTCCCAGATGTTGGTTCCGGGATTCGCCATCAAATCGATGATGATTTCTTCACTGCGCAACAAATCTTGTATTTCTTGCACCCATTCGCGCTCCGACTCGAATGCTGCACGGTCTTCTTGGGGAGTAACGGTGAAAATTGATCCGACGACGAGATTCAATTCATAATCTTGCTCATCGTAGCGCGGTGATTGCGATTTATTGCTCACAAGAGGCTCCTCTATGGGTGTTTCATGACGTGATAAGCATACACAATCACAGCCCAATGCGCAACGTGATGACGTAGGCTCGTGCGGAACGAATGACCGCTCCGACGCGTCTCGTAGATACACGCAGGACTCCTGCAGTGTAAAATAATGCGAATGAAGTCACAGGGTAGTATATGCGTCACATTGTTGTCGGTCTCTTGGCGTTTGTCATGCTCATCGGTGTATATCTCCCAGCTCAGGCAGAAGTGCTCTACACCCCACGTATTGTGGGCGGGACAGAAGCAGTTCCCAATGAGTTCCCATTTATGGCGTATCTGTATTGGTCAAGCGGTGTTACCAGTCACCGCTGTGGTGGGACGCTCTTGAGCCCGACATGGGTGATGACGGCTGCACATTGCGTGTCTGGGTATGGTGCGGGATCGTTTCGTGTAGCGATGGGGATGCATTCACGTTACGGGGTCAACCCATATGCGCAGACGAGTGCCATTAAACGCATTATTAATCATCCCAATTACAATGCCAGCATTTATGACTATGACATTGCGTTGCTCGAACTCGTTACGCCTATGACCATGACGGCACAGGTAGGGTTGGCTGAGCCGGGATTTTTGCCGGGATCGTCTGCACTGTATGCAGACGGTGTGTCTGCGGTCGTGGCAGGCTGGGGAACGACATCGTACGGCGGGAGTTCTGCTTCTAGCCTGCTTAAAGTCACGGTACCCATTGTCCAGAATGACCGTTGCGACGATGCATACGTGTTACTGAGTACCCCACAACCCATCACCAGTCGCATGGTCTGCGCTGGGGACTACGACGTTGGTGGGATCGATGCCTGTCAAGGTGATAGCGGTGGACCGTTGTTTACGGTGAACGCAGGGACGTTCACGGTAATCGGTATCGTGAGCTCGGGCGAAGGGTGTGCCTGGAAGGACTATCCTGGGATTTATACCCGGGTGTCTTTTTTTGAGAGCTGGATAACATCCTACACCGGTACCTTGGGACCCGTCGAGACGCTGACGCCATCATTGTCGCCGACCGCATCCCAAACACGTACCCCAACACGTACAGCAACGATTACCGCAACCCGCACCGCGACGCGCACCCCGACTGCCACGATGACGCCGACGGTCACACCGACCCCGCTGCCGATTGCATTCAAACATGTCGCCAGCGGTGCGTCGTTTTCTGTGGCGGCGATGTATAACGGGTCGTTGGTTTCGTGGGGGTTCAATTCGAAGGGCCAGTCGAGCATCCCGCTCGGCCTCGCGCGCGTGTTGTTTGACGATGTCGCTGCGGGCAACAACTATACCATTGCATTGAGCCGCACCGGCCGGGTGTACGGGTGGGGGGCAAATGACTTCCAACAACTCAATATCCCGAGTACAGCACAAGCGGGCGTCACCATGATTTCGGCGGGATCGAGTCATGTGCTCGCACTCAAATCTGGCAAAGTCCTCTGCTGGGGGAGCAATGTATACCAGCAATGTAGCAGCACAAACAAACCGTTGTCGACGGTGCGCAGTGTTTCGGCCGGTAACGGCTATTCATTGGCGTTGAAGGACACGGGTGAGGTCGTCGGCTGGGGCACAAAGCCACAGTCCCCGGTAACCATCCCATCTGCTGCACAAAATGACATCGTTGCAATCAGTGCAGGCACAGACCATGCGCTCGCACTCACCGCGACGGGCCGAGTTATTGGTTGGGGCGTCAATACCTCTGGCCAAGCAGCACCGCCAACCAATCTGCGTGATGTCATTGCAATCAGCGCTGGCAATGGGTTTTCGCTGGCACTCAAACGCAACGGCACGGTGGTGGGATGGGGCAAGAACACGGTTGGACAAATCACGATTCCCGCA
>CANHPK010000269.1 GCA_947462525.1 Roseiflexaceae bacterium
CAAAGCAGGGGTACACACGCGGCTGAGTGGCATTGCGGACCAAACCTACCTCACCAACCAACTCGATTTGGTCCATGAACTCGGGGCGCCGTGGATTGTCGAGCTCTTCCCCTGGGCATACGCACAGCCGCGTTCGGCCTACGGCTATGACTGGACGGGGTTTGACCGGATCATCGATCAGGCCCACAGCCGCGGCATCACCATTATTGCCCGCTTGGATATCGTCCCAGCCTGGGCACGGCCGCCGGACAGTAGCGATCGTCTGTTGATGCCGTCTGCCTACGCCGATTACCGTGCCTATGTGGTCGCGTTTGCACAACGCTACAAGGCACGTGGGGTGACACATATTATCTTGTGGAACGAGCCGAACCTCCGGTTCGAATGGGGCGGCCGTACACCAGATCCCGAAGCCTATGCAACCCTGGTGCAGTATGTCGCACCCGCAGTGAAGCAGGTTGCTCCCGAGATACAGATTCTCGCAGGCGGGTTATCACCGGGCCCTTCGTTAGGCGACAACGCCGAAGTGCGACTCGATGACCGCACGTACACCGAACGATTTTTTGCAGCAGGTGGAGCGACGTATATCGACGGTTGGGCGGTACATGCCTACGGAGGTCAACGCCCGCCAAACGACTTACCGCGTTGGGACGTGGTCAATCTGCGCAGAGTCGAGCTGGTGCACGAGATCGTTGCAGGGTATCGGGACATCCCTATCTACATCACCGAAGCGGGGTGGAACGACAGCACCCGTTGGCAATCCGCCGTGACCGCTGCAGAACGCATCCGCTGGAGCCGCGGAGCCTATCGCTACGCGGCAAATACGCCGTGGATCGCTTGCCTGGTGCTCTGGCAATTTGGTCTCTCTGCACCGACGCGCACCTACCAAGATGGGTGGGTACTCATCGCGGGAGACGGGACGCCACGGGCGATTTTTTATGAACTGAAAGCACTGCTCAACCCATAAAACACCACACCGCACGGTGCACCGTGCGGTGTGGTGGGTGATGCCCGAAGAAAGCTATTCTTCGTCGTCTTCGATTTGCTCGTCTCGCACCCAGAAGACCTCTGCCTCGTCGTCGTGGGATTCGTCCTCCCACAAGTCAATTGCAAATGGCTCTTCCACCTCGACCGCAAGGGTTGTCCGTGCATCGTGGGGATTCGGGCGACGTTGCTTCGACTTCGGCTTATTCGGATCTTTGTCTGCGCGGCTACGGAAGACGATTTTGATGGGTGTCCCCACAAAACCGAACTTCTCACGCAAGCGATTCTCGAGATACCGGGCATATCCCCAGTGAATCATTGCTGCATCGTTGGTAAAGAACAAAAACACCGGTGGGTCGATTTGTGGCTGTGTCGCGTAGTAAATGCGCAAATGCGCTCCCACGCGGATTGAGGTAGGGGGGTGCTCAAAGATTGCTGCGCGGAGCAATGCATTGAGTTGTGATGTCGATACGCGCTTGCGACGCTCGAGGGCAATCTTCATAGCCGTTGGCAACACCTGGTCGACACGCTGACCACTTTTGGCCGATATAAACAACAATGGGGCATACGGAATAAACTTGAATGCCTCACGGATCTGCCGTGTGAAGTGATAGAACGTCTCGTCGTCTTTGACAATCAGGTCCCATTTATTAACGAGAATGCAGACGCCTTTGTGTTGTTCGAGAATCATGCCCGCGACGTGCGTGTCTTGGGCAGTGACGCCTTCTTCGGCATCAATGAGCAACAGTGCAACGTCGGCACGATCGATTGCACGCAATGTACGCAAGACGCTGTGCTTTTCGACCCCTGGTTCGACGCGGCCACGACGGCGCACACCCGCAGTATCAATCAACATACCAGGCTGACCATCGATGTCGATTGGGGTATCAATGGCATCGCGTGTCGTCCCAGGGATAGACGAGACAACGCTGCGCTCATTGCCGACCAGCTTGTTCAGGAGCGATGATTTGCCCACGTTCGGTCGACCAACGAGCGCAATGCGGACGGTCTCGTCGCGGTCTTCTTCTTCGTTTGGCGGGAACAACGCAGTGACGGCATCGAGCACATCACCGGTACCTACCCCGTGATACGCACTCATCGGGATGGGTTCACCGAGGTTCAAGTTATAAAACTCAATCGCATCGATGTTTTTGGCCAGGGTATCTGCTTTATTGGCTGCAAGCACGATTGGTTTGCCCGATTTGCGGAGCATTTCGGCGACTTCGTCGTCTGCTGCCGTAATACCGTAGACGGTATCTACCACAAAGAGCATCACATCGGCTTCTGCAAGGGCAATTTTGACCTGTTCGCGTACCTGGCGAGCGATTTCTTTCTGGGGAGTACCTTCGGTCAGATCGTCGTGTTCAAACAACAAACCGGCGGTGTCGACGACCGTAAATTGACGGCCGTTCCAGATGCAGTCGCCGTACAAGCGATCGCGCGTCGTCCCCGGGAGGTCTTCGACGATTGCTTTCCGTTGACCGATGAGTCGATTAAAAAACGTCGATTTGCCCACATTGGGCCGACCGACGATTGCAACAACTGGTTTCATTCCTGTTCCGTTACTTCTATCCGAGTCAACGCTTTGATGTAGCGTACAACCTCGTCTGGTTCGCTCGCCATGACACACGCAACACCAGATGCGTTGGTAATGTCACTCAGCGTCATATTGTCGATAGTGAGTTCACCTTTGTGGTCAAACATCACCCGTGGCAACAACGCACGTGTTGCTCCTGAATCGCGCAAAACCGGAATTACGTCCTGCCCCATCAGCAGGCCCGAAACCGTCACCGTCTCGCCAAAGAATTGGTTTACCACCGGGAGCAATCGGGCTGACAACCCGTCGACACGGTTGAGGCGTTCGACGATGCGTGCCAACGTGGGTGCAATAAGCGTGCCACAAACCAGTGCGACATCAGTCGGCTGATTGAGTTTGGCCGGCAGTTTGCGTTGGGCCTTCTGCCAACCATCCAAGAAATCGCGGGTCATGCCGACGCCGTTGGAATACTGTGGCATGCCGTCATATCGTTCTGCAGCCGGGAGTGGCCGGTTGCTCAACAAATAAAACTCATCTGATGGATACACCAGTGAACACCCGTGGAGTTCGTTGTAGCGTGTCTGGTAGGCCTCGATGATATCAACCACACGCCCAGCCTCTTCGGCGTTGTAGCAGCGCATCGGCACATCGGTGGCAGCACCGAGTCGTGAACAATACCCCAAATCCTCAGATTTGATGGCTTTCTCCCACAATGGCTGGCGTTCCCAGTTGGCATCGATCCAATCAGGACCTTCGTGGATTTCGATGGCTGTTTTGATGCTCTGTGGACGTTTGCCTTCAAAGCGATACTTGGTCAACCCGACCGGCACGACTGCGATGGTCTCGACGATGGGGTACAAGTCCGCGAGTTCACGGATGCTCTGATGCAGCAGCGCACCATCGTTGATGTCTGGCATGGCGACAATCTGCGCATGTACCTGGATGCCCATCTCACCGAGTCGTTTGATTTGATCAATGACATTCGGGACATCGACTTTGCCCAACAACACGGCACGTGCCGTTTTGTCTGTGGCGTGTACCGAGATGTATTGCGGTGACAGGCGTTGTTCGTCAATGCGCTGCCAGTCTTCTTCGACGAGGTTCGTGAAGGTAACAAAGTTGCCGTAGAGAAAACCGAGCCGATAATCGTCGTCTTTGAGGTACAGGGTCTTGCGCAAGCCCTTGGGCATTTGCGTCAAAAAGCAGAACGGGCATTTGTTGTTGCACGTCCGTAAGCGATCA
>CANHPK010000270.1 GCA_947462525.1 Roseiflexaceae bacterium
GCAGATTAAACTGCGATGCGAGCTCGGGCAGGGGCATCGTCAATGGTGCAGTCATGTCAAACCTCGCTGTCTGTGAATGCCACTAGTGTACGTCAAAAATCGATGTGCGCGTTAGCCCATGGTGCTGATATGGTCGGGTCGGATGGTATAGCGAGCCCGCACCTCGTTGGGGTCATCGCTCCGATAGACCGGCCGGCCAAAATAGCGGAACGACAGTTCGTTGATGTGCGTACGGCCCACGTCGGCATCCGAGATATCAATCACCGGCCCGCGCACCGCTACATAGCGGTAGGCATTGGCCGGATCGATGATGCACAGCGCCACATACGAGGTGCGCCGGATGTTGATATCCTTCAGCCGACCAACGGCTGCATTGACATAAAACAACCCATGTGCATAGCTGAACCAGACGGGTGTGACCTGTGGTGTCCCATCGGCCATGCTGGTCGCCAGCGACGCGACGATGGGGTTGGTGACCAGGTCTTGGTATTCGACGGGGATGGGTGTGTGCATGGGTGCTCCTCAGCCGAGGCTGCTACAACGGATAATCGCGAGGGACAAACGGCAATAGGTGTCTGATGCGCTCGCATACGGGTACTCGGGCACGCCCATGTAGCGTTGCGCCAGCGCATGCAGATGCGCCAGACCTGTTGCAGCATCGGATGTGTCGACAAGACGCGTATGGACGGCACAATAGCGGTCGGTGTTGACCGGGTCGACAAACAGCACCACCGCCCGCGGATTGGCCACCAGATTGCGGTATTTGACGGTGCTGGTGCCCGTGGTGATGTACAGGTGGGTGTGGTCGTAGTCGTACCACACCGGCACGGCGTGCGGTGCACCATCGGGCTGGGTGGTGCTCAGCACCGCCACGGTGGGGGCGGCGATGAGCGCATGGAAGGCAGCGGGGATGCGTGGGTTCATGCCTGCCACTTCAGATTGGGGATCACGTTGCGCCCGAACTGTTCGATGAAGGCCGTCTGGTTGCGCCCGACGTTGTGGATGTGGATCTCGGTGAAGCCCAAATCGATGAACGACTGGATCTGCGCACGGTGCTTGTCGAGGTCAGCCGAAATGAGCATGCGGTTCTTGAAGTTCTCGGGCCGGACCAGCTTGGCGATTTCGGCGAAATCCTCGGGGCTCCGGATGTCTTGCTTGGGGAAGGCCATGCCACCGTTGGGCCATTCGGTCATGGCGTTGGCAGTTGCTTCTTCGTCGGTGTCGGCCCACGACAGATGCAACTGCAACAACTTGGGCATGGTCGATGGGTCGCGGCCAACCGACCGGGCACCGTCGTCGAACTTGCCCAACAGCATCTTCAGCTTTTCGTGCGATGCCCCCGGCGTGATAATGCCGTCGAGCTCACGGCCACACCAGCTGGCCGTGATTGGGCCGGCGGTGGCCACATAGATGGGTGGCGGTGTGGCCGGTAGGGTCCACATTTTGACCCGTTCGATGGTGAAATACTTGCCGTTGTCGTGTTTGACCTGCTTGCCCGAGAGCAACTGCTTGATGATGCCGATTGCCTCTTGCATCATGGCCAGGCGCACATGTGGCTCGGGCCAGACGCCGCCGACGACGCGCTCGTTGAGGGCCTCGCCGCTGCCCAACCCCAACCAAAACCGGCCGGGGGTCATCACCGCTTGCGTGGCAGCGGCCTGGGCGACAGTCGATGGATGGTAGCGGAACGACGGGCAGGTTACTCCAGGACCGAAGGTCATCTGTTTGGTGGTGGCGCCCATGGCCGCCATCCAGCTCCAGACAAAGGCGTTGTGGCCTTGTTGGGGCACCCACGGTTGGAAGTGGTCCGCCGCCATCACCGCACCAAAGCCGTGGCATTCGGCCAGCTGTGCGTAGCCCAGGAGTTCGGTCGGGTCAAACTGTTCGAGTGCCGCTGCATAGCCGATGATGCCCATGGTGTACCTCTGTGTCTGTCGTGGTCGCACCTAGCTGGGGCGACGCGGTTTGGGGGTGTAGGTCCGCTTGACGGTAGCCAAAAACGCCGCGGTCTGTGTGCCGCAGGCTGAGGCATCCAGTCCCGTCAAATCTTCTGGGGTATCGACGTCGTGGCTCAGGCTACTGCTGTCGTCGACGACGCAGGGGATGCTGGTTTTGGCGGCTGTATCCCGATGCAAGAAAAAACTGCGCGGGCCGAATTGCCATTGCCAGGCCGCACCGATGAAACTACAGATAGCAGGGGTCCCACCGTCAGCAGATTTGGCCAGCGACACCCCGTCTGCCGGTGTGGCGCGTACGAACGCATCAACATCGCCGGCGTCGAGCAACGGCAAATCTGCATGGATGACCAATACCCCAGCGCCCGCGGGGATGGCACGTACCGCCATGGCGACAGCGCCGTTGAGCGTCGGTTTGCCCTCGAGCTGCGACCGCGCCCCCGCCGGTAGTGTCACCACACGCCGGTTCGACAACGGGCCAATCACCGTGATGTCTGCGATCATACTGCATGCCTGCAAGGTGGTGATGACGTCGTGGAGCATCGCGACGGCGAGCGTCTGGCGTTGGACGGGCGCGAGAAACGCGCCCAAGCGTGTTTTGGCACGTTCGACTGCCCCAAACGGGATGATGGCGTGGACCAGTGCTGGCGTCATGCCTGCATCACTGTCTGCGCCAGCGCAGCTTTGGCTGGTAGGTCGCGCATGATGGTATTGGTCACCACCGGGATGATGCCCAGTGCGGCAATCGCCGGTGCAAAATCGGCATCGACCGTGTCGATGACCAACGTATCGATCAGCCCCGCATACCACTGGGCAATGCCCAACGGGGATACCTCATATCCGGCGTTAATCAGCATTGGCACCAGCGGTCCTTTGATGGCGCTCCCGCCCACGATAGGGCTAACGGCCACCACGGGCACCGTCCGCTGTGCAAAAAAATCGCGCATGCCGGGCAGCGCCAGAATCGTACCCACACTCACAATCGGATTGCTGGGGGCGATGCAGATGCGCTGGGCGCTCCGCAGTGCCTGCCACACCTCGTCGGTCGCAACCGCATCGGCGATGCCGCGATAGTCGATGCCGGTGATTGCTGCTTTGGCCCGGTCGCGGACGAGGAAGTGTTGGAAGTGCACCGCACCCGCCGGTGTCGCGATGTAGGTCTGCACCGTCTGGTGGGTCATCGGCAACAAACGCACCGCAACCCCCAATGCCTGAGCAAACTGCTGGGCAATCTGGGTGGCGGTGTGCCCTGTTTTGCGCAGTGCCGTACGTTGGATGTGCAGGGCAAGGTCTTTGTCGCCCAGCATGAACCAATGCTCGGCACCGAGCCGCGCCAGCATGCTGTGGCAGTGGTCGGTGTCGTCGACGATGCCCCAGCCTTGGCCGGGGTGGATTAGGCCGGCCAGCGTGCACAGCACGATATCGACGTCGGGGCTGATGTCGAGCCCGTGGAGTTCGATGTCGTCACCGGTGTTGATGATGGCACTGATGGCCGCCGGGGCGACGACCTGTACCAGGCCTTCGAGGAAGCGGGCTGCGCCGACTCCGCCGCACAACACGGCGACGGGTGATTCAGATGTTGTATGTGTCTGCATAGGTGTATCGTACCAAAAATCACCCATCAACGCCCAACCACCGCGGCTGTTCAGCGATCGATGCGCAGATCTGCGCCGCTCCGTTTGGGACGCCGTTTGGGCGGAGCTGCCATCACGCCAATGGGGATGAGCGCCTGTGGGACGATGCTGTCGGGCAGATCGCAGGCACGCTGCACGGTCGCA
>CANHPK010000271.1 GCA_947462525.1 Roseiflexaceae bacterium
ACATCCTCGACCCGATCATCCGGATACGCTACCACCAAGTCCGTGGTCATACTGCGCCCAACAGAATCACCGTCATAGGCGAGGAGCTCTTTGACGTCTTCGGCCTCTTCGGGCTCCATACGGGCCAAAATCTGCTCTGCAACGTCGGCGTCGAGGTCTTCGAGGGCATCTGCTGCTGCACTCGGGGTCATTTCTTCGAGGATGTCTGCTGCACGTTCTTGATCCATTCCTTCGAGCAAATCAGCCATACGTTCATCCGAAACCTCCTCGAGGGTCTCGGCTGCTGTTTCATCATCGAGCGCGGCCACGATTTCTGCCGATTCACGGTAGGATAAGGCATCAACAATACGCGCCAAATCGACCGCACTCAAATCGTTCAAGCGGTTGTACGAAACTTTGAGTTGCACTGGCGCTGCAGACGCAAGATATTGCGCATCCGCCCAACTAATAACTTGGCGCCCAACGATGTATTGGGCAGCTGCCCGCGGCGCGAGGCGGCGCAAGATTGCCTGTGGACTGATGTCAACACCGACAACGCAATACTCGTGTTCGATACGGGCCATTTGGATGTCGTTGACACGTACGATACGCCGCCCGTTGATATCAATAATCTGATGATCAAGAACGTCTTTGTTGAGCAACACTTCACCATCTCGACGACTGAATCGTTGCAGGTTGAGTTGCATGGTGTTGAGTGCAATATTGGAATGTGTTATCGCTACGATATCTGTGGCAGGGATAAACATTGCCCGACGTTGATCACGCACGACAATACCCGAAATCGGCGGGTAACTGCGGTCATCGATGCGCACAACGACATCGGAGAGTATTCCGATCTCGCTCCCATCGCGCGCACGGACGAGCAGGTTCATCAGTTGGGATACAAATAGCATGGGATACCTCTGCCAAAACAGAAAACCCGCGTGCAGCTGCACACGGGTGTATCACCACGAGCAACGCACGCTTGTCTATGCAGTATTCATCTGGCGTGAATGATAGTCGTCGTCCATGTGCCTAGTATACTAACGATGTCATCATTGTGTCAAAGGAGCACGTGTCTATGCAACACACATTCATACCAAAACAGTATTTTCGGACCATTGGTACACACCCCGCTGCACTCACCGTCAACGATGGTGACGAAGTTGCCATGTGGTGCGTCGATGCACACGGCATTGACGGAAATGACCAGGCAGTCACTCCTGCAGGGAACCCCATGACCGGGCCTATTGCAGTGAACGGACTCGTCGCAGGCGACGTCCTTGCCGTCACCATTACAAACATGCGTCCATTGCGACCGCATGGATGGAGCTATCCCACACTCGCGGGCAATGTTGTTGATCCAGAGTACATGGGAGCTGTTCCGTATGCACCAGGGAGCAAGCTCCCAAAAGAATACTGGGATCTCGACACCACGACCGGAACAGTACAAAGCCGTGGCACACATGGCATGCGAGTTACTGCACCCTATCGGCCGATGGTGGGTTGTTTTGGTGTCGCTCCTGCGCGTGGCGAAGCTGTTTCGACCGCGACCTCCGGACCGCACGGCGGCAACATGGATGTCCGTTTCTTTGGGGTAGGATGTACCGTCTACTTCCCGGTGTCTGTAGCAGGCGGGTTGTTTTTTGCAGGCGATGCACACTTCGTCCAAGGATGCGGTGAAATCGGCGGTACCGGTGTCGAATCTGCGATGCGTATCGATGTCCGTCTCGCCAAGGCGCAGATGGAACGCATCACCTGGCCACGTGCAGAGGACGATGACTATCTGTATACGGTAGGCAACGCGCGTCCACTCGACCAAGCGCTCCAACATGCCACATCCGAAATGCACCGCATGTTGATTGCGTGTGGAGCCGACGGCACCAGTGCTGCAGTCATCATGAGCCAACTCATCGAGTACCACATCGGCAATGTATTTGATCCTGCGTATACTGTCGTTGCCAAAATAGCCAAGAGTGTCTTGCGCACCCATGGGCTGCAGACGACATTCCGCTAACCGAGGAGTTACAAACGATCGACACCATGGCGCCGCAGTGTGCCATGGTGTTGATTTTATTTGATATCGGTTAACTGATGAAAGCGTCGATACGCGAAAACCATCGGCACGGCAACTGCCACAAGCATAGATGTCAGCATTCCGCTCAACAAGAGAACGGGACTCATCGGGATGAGCGCGAGAATGATACTCACCACTCCGCTCCCAATCATCCAGCGCGATGCCAGTTGATGTGACTCGGTCCAAACAACAGGATTTGCAAGGGTCCAGTAGGTTCGAATCCCGAAAAATCCGTTTGGGGGAATGTGATACATCATTCTGCCGATGATGATGAACAAAAGCCCCATCATGCCACTCAAGGTCCGCTCGAGCACCACCGGGTACCCCAACGCAATCGCAGTCGTCACGACATGCAACGAACCCATGAAACCCGCCATGACGGTGCTCATGATGATGAGCGCGTCAGCGACGTTTTGATTCTTTTCGATCCGCGCAAATATCAGCATCAGACTCGATACGCCGACCGCAAACAACGGGATGAACAGGCTGCTGGTCAACGGGTCGCTGTATGCATCGACCTCTCCTGCGATGTTCCAATGGGATGGAACCTGGTCAGGAAGGGCAGGATACGCCCACACACAAAACACTCCCAAGGCGACATATATCATCCCCGTCGCCAACATCCAGTATTGTCGTTTCATGGTTCCTCCTCTTGTCGCACACTAAACGACTAAATGGTGCGTTTGGTTGCATCACGTTGTCGCAGCGTGTACCGGCGAATCATGAGCAAGGACAAAAAAGGGAATTGATGCATCTGCATGTGGTATACACAGGAGCGACGTGCGATAGACACGTTCAAGCACTGCATGCTGGAGGACCTCGACTGGCGTCCCTTGGGCGACGGTGCGGCCTTCATGCAGCAGCAGCACGTGGTCCGCTATTGCAGCTGCCAAGTTCAGATCATGCATCGCCGCAACAACCAAAACGCCACGTTGTGTGAGGACCCGGGCTATGCGGAGTATTGCTGCCTGATGGTGCAAATCAAGATGTGCAGTCGGTTCATCGAGGATCAGCACGTTCGCCTGTTGCGCGATTGCCCGTGCTACCGCAACACGCTGCTGTTCACCGCCGGACAAATGGGCAGCATCTACGTTCGCATACGCGGACATTTCGCAGTCGTGCAACGCCGCATCAATCAGGGCTTCATCGTCTGCTCGTTGCGCGACATACCACGGCCGGAAGGCGTAGCGGGCCATCGCAACGACTTCACGCACCGTGAAACCCGCCGGCATATGTGTTTGCTGCGGCACCATCGCAATGTGGTGCGCTCGTTGCAGCGGCGTGAAGGTCGCAATTGCAGTGTTGTTGATGGCTATCGACCCAGATGCGAGGGGAATCACGCCGGCAAGCGCACGCAAAAACGTGCTTTTACCGGCGCCGTTCGGCCCTATCACCGCAATGAACGATCCAGACGATGCATGCAGCGAAACGTCGTCGACGACGAGCGTATTGCCGTATCGGACACAACAGTGGTCGACAGTTATTGTGTTCATATTGCTCTACTCCGGCGCAACAACAGTACCAGGAACACCGGTGACCCAATGCACGCCGTGACAATACCGAGCGGGATTTCAACCGGAGCTTGGACAGTCCTGGCTATCAAATCCGCAGCGACGAGAAAAAGTGCTCCCATGATTGCCGCGTACGGTATGAGTGCTCGATTATCGCC
>CANHPK010000272.1 GCA_947462525.1 Roseiflexaceae bacterium
CCCGCCTGGTAATAGACTTCGAGCGCATCCAGATTGCCGTCGATGGCTTCTGCACCTTCGAAATGAAGAATGCCGCTCATGCTACCCGCTGCTTTGGCGGCACGAATGTCTGCCACGCTCCGTACCACTTTGAAATCGCCATGCGATTCACGTTCGATTTCGAACAGCTTGGCACTCATCTTCATCGCCATCTGCGCAGAGTAGTGATAATCGAGTGCAGGCGGCAAGCTATCTCGGTCGGTCACCACCGCGACTGTCGGGTCTGAAGGGATGTACACCGCAAAAAATCCCCCAGCCAAGCCTCCACGCCGGGCGCGACTCAGATCGATATGACCGTGTGGACTTTCGTAGAAGTTATCGCCCTCTTTGTTGTCGGCGATTAACCGTAACAATGTGTCATTGTGTCCATCGAAAACGGGAATTGGTGCGTTCATTGCGACTCCTCTCTGTGTCATTGCTATGCTACGTCGGCGTCAGGATGCTGTCAAATACGCTGTGGTAAAATACAGCGAAACATTTTGTATCGGAGCGTCTTGTCGCATGATATCACCTGCATTGCTTGCGCTGTTGCGCTGCCCGAGTTGTGGTTCTACCGAACTCGATAATCAATCCGATGCTGTCGTTTGTCGCGTTTGCTCGATTACCTACCCAAAGCGGGCAGGGTACATCGACTTGATGCCGCGCGGTGTGAACTACGACTACGTCTCCAAGTACGTCACCGAAGAAGAACAACTCTCCGAAGAACTCGATTATCGTGATTTGGCTCCCGCAGTCCTTGCTGCAGGAGTGCGCAATCGCACAACGGTGCGTTTGCTCAATCTCAACAAGAACGATGTGTGTCTCGATAATGCATGTGGGAACGGCAAGTTCGCTGTGTGGAATGCGCATCTGGTCAAGACCATGGTCGGCAATGACCCAGCCACCATGTTTGCCGATGTCGCACTCGCACAAATCGATTTGACGCAGGCTGATTCACGCAATTTGCCATTCGACGACAATGTGTTTGACAAGGCGTTTTCGCTCGATGTGCTCGAGCACTTCCCTATCGATGTCATTGATGCGTATCTCGCTGAACAAGCACGCGTGCTCAAGCCCGGCGGCCAGTTCTTGGCGATGTCCAACACCCGCGAAAAATCAACGTTACAACCGTTGGTCAGCCTAAGCCGTTGGATTGGTAAGCAGTTTGTCAAAGCCGGCGTCTACGACTTTGAACGCGAGAAGCTACGCAAATCTGACCACGTCAAGGCGCTCGAAACCTGGGAGGATGTGCTGGCTGCGTTTGAACGTGCTGGTCTCAAACCGGTCAAGGTTGTGTTCTGGAACAGCGTGTTCACCAGTTTTGTCGAGCATGTCCTGATGAAGCTTGGCGAAGCATGGGCAGGTCGTTCCAAACCTTCGACTTCATCGAGCAAAAGTGTTGCCATCAGCGATGGGACCGACCGCGAGATTCGTGCGCGACGTCGGCTCCGCGGTAGTCTCGATCGCAAAGGTGGTCTGTACTACTTCCTCATGCTCGTGACGTGGTTTATGGAGCTCGATATCTGGTTGTTCGGTTCTCTGCGTTCGGGGAGTTACTTCATCGTGGTGGAGAAGCCGCGTCCATGAGCATCAGCCCACTGTATGTATCACCGATTGGCCGTGGTGGGGTCGACATTGGGATCCAAAACATCCTGCGTGCCGTCAAACGCTCGGGCGAACAGCATGCGCAGTTGTTGCGGATGCCAGAGCAGTATAATTTCTTGCCTATGTTGCTTCCATACGCGCTTCCTTCGGGTTGGTCGGACGGCCATGGCATTATTCAAGCACGTTCACGCTTGGCATATGCACTCAAACGACCAGGGATTCCACTTGTCACGACCGTGCACCATCTGACAACGGATCCGCGTTTGACTCCGGTCAGCAGCTTGGCACAGCGCGTGTTTTATCGGCTCGTTGAGTCACAATATGACGGTTGGTCTGTCAAAAAGGCCGACGCCGTTGTCTGCGTGTCACGGTACACACAGATGATGACCGAGCAGACGTATGGCCGTACCGATACCCATCTCATCTATGACGGCATCGACACCGACGTTTTCACCCCGCACCCCGACGGTCAATTAGCTGCGTTGCCTGCTTCCGATGCACGCATCAAACTGTTGTTTGTCGGTAACAGAACGCGCCGCAAGGGCTTCGATTTGCTCCCCAAAATCATGGATCTGTTGCCGAATGACTACGTTCTCTACTACACTGCCAGCTTTCAACCGGGTGTCGACACCCAACCGCATCCGCGGATGATTCCGATAGGTACACCAGACCGCGATGGTTTGGTGGCAGCGTATCGTTCGGCGGACATTATGCTGTTCCCATCGCGATTAGAGGGATTTGGGATTGCACCGGCAGAAGCGCTGGCGTGTGGCATCCCCGTTGTGACGACCAATGCCTCGGCCCTGCCAGAGGTTGTTGACCATAACCACTCTGGGATACTTGTCGAACCCAATGATGTGGCAGGCTATGCAGATGCGGTGCGTCTACTCGGCGAAGATGCGCAACTCCGTGCACAATACGGTGCATTTGGTCGCGCCAAAGTCGTCCGTTGTTTCGGTTACGACATGCTCGGCCCTGCGTTCCTCAACCTGTATGCACAGCTGATGCAACGGTAGTTGTTGACACGAAAAGGCACCTCCCGCTGTGGGAGGTGCCTTTTCTGTTGGTGTAGGGTAGTTATTGTTTGAGGAATCCGTCGACAATCGAATTGCCGGTGCTGACGCCGCCGGGTGCTGATTGTGGCATGTACGGGGCAATTGCTTTGGCAAGTGACATCATCGGCATGGTCTGCAACCACACTTTGCCTGGTCCCTTCAGCGTAGTCAAGAACAACCCTTCGCCACCAAAGAGGATGTTTTTGAACCCCTTCATCATTTCGATGTCCATCGATACCGTTGGTTCGATCATGGCCACATGCCCGGTATCCACTTTGAGAATTTGATTCGGCTGGAGGGTGTATTCGACGATTTCGCCATCGAATGCCACAAAGGCAACCCCAGGCCCTGTTATCTTCTCCATGATGAAGCCCTCACCACCAAACAACCCTGCACCGATTTTGCGCTGCAAATGAATGTCGAACGAGACACTCTTTTCGGAGCACATAAACGCCTGCTTTTGCACAATCAACTGCTGACCAGCAGCCAAGTGTACGGGAATAATCTTGCCGGGGAAGTCGGACGCAAACGAAATCAACCCACGGCCACCTGTTGCGCCGTATTCTGCAATAAAGAGGGATTCCCCGCTTATTGCACGTTTGAACATGCCGCCTAGGCCACCGTTCATGTTGGTTGTCATCGTAACGTTGCCGCTCATCCATGCCATGCCGCCACTCTGTGACACGATGGTTTCGCCGGGGTCGATTTCGCAGATGACTGCTTGCATCGTTGATCCGACGATTTTGTACTCCATCCCGCCTGAACCCGTACCAGTGGTTGCGACGATGGGGTCTGGGATATCAAAGCGCTGATTGGTCATGGTAAGTCCCTTTCATTGACGCGAGAAGCATCTCGTATCCATACAGCAACAGTCTGTGCGCAGCAAACGAATGCGGATGATTATTCCGTTTCCATTGGGCGCCTGTGACGTCATTGTAGCGAGTAATTGGCTCGGTGTATAGCACCGCATCTATGCGTCGTTGAAACCTAGGTTGAACTGCTGTTCGGTGAAGCCGGCATGTACGGTGCGATAGACTTTGCCAACG
>CANHPK010000273.1 GCA_947462525.1 Roseiflexaceae bacterium
CAATGAAGATTGTCCTGCTTTGTATAATTCTAAAATCTTTGACATAATTATTATTGTTTAGTATAAATATAAGTTAAGTATCAAAACGGACAATAAAGTTTACAGGAATATCCGGTTCTGATTTAATTGGTTGAGGTAATTTAGCAACTGCAACTAAGTCACAATTATCATCATATAGTCCAATGGTTGTAATAAATGGTGAAAGGAACGACCCAGTAGAATCCACCGACCCACTTAAATCATAATGTTCAAAACCTCCTGATACAGATGATTTTACATCCGACCCGATTCTATAATCCAATACATTTCCGTTTTCTAATATTGATTTTTTCCTAATATATTTGGTTCCTGGATTTGTAACAACATTCATAGTTTTACCATCGGAAGTTATATATCGCTGAGTTTCTTTACCAATCTCCACTACTGCCGATGGGTTTTGTGAAACATTAAATTCATCTTCATTTACTATTAACAAATATTCGTGTTCGTATATGGTTTGTGTTGATTTATAATTTAAGGTATATGTGGATTGATTAAATGAACCGGTACTCTCTATTACAATTAAACCTTGATTATAAAATACATTTCCTTTGTAGTTTATAATATTTTCTAAAAATGGTATAGATTCGACTTCTAATACATTATTTTCAAAATCTATTTTTATCAAAACCAATGTATATATTTGTGCTTGATATGTTACATTTACGGTATTATTTTCTAAATTCAATGAATTAATTTGAAATGAACTTATTACATTGGTTAAATCGACGAATTGCAAAACATTTGTATCTAAGTTTATTGTATCGATTTCCAAATCGGTACCATCTCCTTTTAAATTTCCAAATCCATCGTCAAAATATGTAATAGAACCATCGTTTAGTAAAACCGATTTTTTCTTAATACCTTCACCTATACATCTTTGAGGTAACGAAATAACCAACGCATTATCACTAATGTATCTTTCTTTTGCTGCTGTTATGATTGTAAACGTATTTGTTTTTATACCAAATCTTTCAATTGGATTATCTTCTCTACCATTATAAAATGTTGCTCTCAATTGTCCATATAAAGAGTGTTTATTATATGTAGAACCACTTAAATGTCCTTCCGAAATGAGATGCGTATCGGTATCGGCATAGTTTCCGTTTTGTGCAATCAATAATGACGCGCCTGCCGTTGTTCTTGTCCATTCTTTATATGCCTTAAAAGGCCTTACACTAATATCCGACTTTGGTATTCTTTTTAACATATCGTATATAAATATTCTTTTAATGAAAAACCCCCAAAAGAGGGGGCTTTACATTTTTAATATATTCTCCGATTAGAAATCTAGTTTAACTTTTATTGCAACTTCTTTATCAAATGACTTTTCGATTGGTTTTGAAGTTTTTGCAACTGCTAATAATTCATTTGCATCGTCATATAAACCAACGGTTGTAATATAAACTTTTGGGTCTCTTTCAAATGATGGTTGAACAAATTGTCCAACTTGACCAGTTACGAAAGTTGGATTGTTTGAAAAGTTAAATTCTCTGTTATTTGCTCTTACAAAATAATGAGATGTTGAAACATTTTCAGTTCTACGAGCTTGGAAGTCTGCTCCCTTTTTCAATGAATCAAATAAATATAATGAACCCGATGTTGAACCTGATTGGTGATATTTACCTGCTTTTGAGTCAAACGCGGCCATTAATTTTGTATCAACTGATGCTGATAATGCGTTTGGATTTAATAATATGATACCCATATCAGGATAGAATAAACCATATCCTTGTTGCGTAAATGTATCTGTGTATTGTTTAATTGACGCAGATTCTGCTACACCAATGTTTAACGAACCACTAACTAAATTATAAACTCTACCAGCAGTTGTTACATTTTCATCCGTTCCACCACTATTATCAATCAAAGTTACTAAACCTAACGAACCTGATAATTTAATTTCAATATTACCTGGGTCTAATCTTTCTTTGTATCTAGCTCTATTAATATTGATAACATAAAATGATGTTAAATCAGCAGTCGCTGCAGCACTTGCCGTAGGGCCACTTAATACGGTAAAATACGGGTCAGCAGAATCTAACAATACATTTTTAAATTGATTATATACTGCTTTTGTAGATAAAGTTGATGCATCATCTTGGTCAAATGTCGGTGCACCCTTTGCATTTACGTCACCATATGCAATTGAGAATTGTACTTCAGCTGCATCGGATGATGTTTCCGCATTGTATACATCTAAATAATATTTACCAGTTGCACCATCACGTTGTGCAGATGATGTAAAAAATGTAGTTAATGAACCCTCATCACCACTCCATATTCCAGAAGTTACGATTTCAGTTCTATTAGTTACTTTATCAATTGCACCAAACTTTTTGTAGATACCATTTGTAATTGTGGTGATATCCGAACTGATTTGTTCACCAGTTCCTAAAAATTGGTTTACGATTCTAACTAATTCGTTAGTATCGATTGGAGTCCCTGTGGTGTTTGCCGCACCTGCTAAGTAATTTGATATATTACTTGCTAAAAGGGTTCCTCTATTGTCTCTTATTACTGCCATAGTATTTTATTATTGAACGTAAGTTACTGTTACTGGAATTGTTTGTGAACCACCCGTTTCATTACCATAAACTGTGATTGTAGTTCTGATAGTTGAAGTTAAAGATGGGTTTGGAATAAATTTGAAAGTTATTCCCTTAGATACTACTGCGGTTGCCGATACGTCGTCTCCGATAAACATAGGAACTGAACCCACATCGGATGTTACACCTTCACCTACGATATCACCTGCATTTTTGTTAGACAATACAATTGTATATCCTAAACTTCTATTTCCTGCCGGTGATGTTGTTGGAGAAAGTGATACCTCACCACTTCTTTGATTAACTGCAATGTTAGGAACACCAAATTCAACAACAGGAATACGAGTTGTATTTTTTGGTAAAGTTACTAACTTATATTTCATTACTTGAGTTTCATCCGGATTAGCTTCTAATACAGGCATGCCTTTAATTGCTGCGTCGTAGTAAGCTGAACCCTTTGGATGTGCTGGTTCGTAAAGTGTGTAATCAATCTCATCATCTGCTAATGCAAATTGAGTGATGTTTAATCCTTGACCAGCTGCTAATTTTTCTCTACCTTTTTTTGTTAAGATAGCGTCAACTGTTAATTCGGTATTACTTAAATATCCCATAATATAATATTATCTTTGTTTATAAATATAATTATTTTAAAAATCCGTTATTCTACTTCCAAAATTGGTTCAGACGTAGTTCTACCCGTTCTATTTACCGTCAATGTATTTGGATTAGATACAAATGTTTCAATTGGTTCACTACCATCTAATGTAGTTGCTGCTGTATTTTTTGAACCTCTAAAAAAACTATTTTGCAAACCCACTGTTAAATCACTTGTGTTTCTATAATGTGTTGGTAAATATCCATCCAAATTTTTGACTTCTATTATATCACCTTTAATAGTTGGAACAACGGAACCACTAAATGGTTGGATATTTAATTTAGTTTCAGTATAAGTTTGTATATCTGAAATATATCCACCACGTGGGTCACCTAATCCACTAACGGATGACGTTACTGCAAATTTAGTTACAATTCTTTCTTTTTGTTCTGTAATTAATTGAACTCTAACTCTTTCTTTTACTCTCCTATTATCTTTATCAAAATAAGTTCTAATAGCAGAACCACTCTGTGCATAAATA
>CANHPK010000274.1 GCA_947462525.1 Roseiflexaceae bacterium
CGCTCGACACCATCTATGCTATCGCCTACGCAAACGACACTGCGCATCAGTACGAGTTTCGTGGGTTGTTGACCGAGCTCATGGCAGGCAAATCGTGCATTTCGATTCACCCACTGCTTTCGCATCGACGCTTGTTGTTCGTGCTGGCTGCAGCGCAGAGTTCGATTACAACCGGCAAAATCGGCGTGCTTTTTACCAGTGCGGACAGTCCATCGCTCCTCGCGTCGACTCTCGCAGCACGCATGGGTTTGCACATCCATACAATTCGAACGTCGGCCGAACTGCGTGCACCTACGCTCGCCCATGATCTCGATGCGCGCGCCTGCCAGCTGTTGGTCGTTCCGGTGCACGCCATTGACGCCACAACGCTCGCTGCCATGGCACTCCAGCTTACCGGGCGCATCGGCTGGCTCGGCATCAGCGAGGCGCAGACCATCAATCAACACAGCACACACTATGAACCACGCTACGAGTACGTCGTGGCAGCCCGCAAAAAGCATTGGCCAACCACGCCAGTCCTGATGTCTGCAGCCGCAATGACACTCGCAGAGTATCATGCGCTCCATGCGAAAATCCCGGCCGCCTGTGCCGAATCGATGCCGCTCCGTGACCTCGTGCAGCAGTTTGAGGTAATTGACTCCCCTGAATACACGGTCCGCCTTGCCTGGCTGATCAAAATACTTTCGCAGACACCAACCAAGAGCGTTGTTTTCTGTGCGAGTGACCACGACGCTGCTCGGATGCAACGCTGGTTGATTCAAAATGCAATCAATGCAGTAACACTGCCTGTGTTACCGGACAACGACGAACAACTCGTGTTCAACCAACAGCTCACTCAAGGAGGCCACCGCTGTGTCGTGGCATCAGGACCACTACCTGATTGGGTCGACACGCATGGGTATACCACCGTCATTCACTTTGACCCGCCCGAACGACTCACGACGTATATGGACGAACTTTCTTCTGTAGGTGGGATTGACGCTACCGTCACTGCATATATACGGATGACCCCTCGCGAACGCATCCCAGACCACGCGGATGCAATCGAAGCATTGACCACTGAACAGTTGAACCTCATCATCCAATACCTCCAGAAAAATCCACAAGGCGTCTCGTCGATCAATATTCTCAACAACGTCATGCTGAGCGATCACGCAGTCCGAAGTGGTCTGGCACATCTGCTCGTCCACGGGTGTGTTAGTAGTCCTTCGACCTCGCGCTACACCCTTGGTCCGCAGCGTTGGGATGCCACCCGTCATGGGATCATCCTACCCACCATTGCGATGCTCGACAACATG
The DNA here is from genome assembly GCA_947462525.1 of Roseiflexaceae bacterium. GTDB lineage: Bacteria > Chloroflexota > Chloroflexia > Chloroflexales > Roseiflexaceae > UBA965. The sequence goes on from CANHPK010000274.1 coordinate 1,299, forward strand.
CTCTTGAGCGATTGTATGTCCCCCGGGCGGTGCATCGGTCAGTCCTTTGGGCAAGCCCTGGGCGACGACCAAAGTGTCGTCTGCGGCGTATGCTCGGTCTGCACTGGCATCAATGATGACGCGCCCCTCGAACAAAACATACTGGTTAGTGCAAATTCCTTCGTCAAAAAAGACTTCGTCGCCATCACCCCAAAAACACACTGGCCCGCAGGTGCAGTCATCAGCCAGAGCAACAGCATACCCAATGAATATCGCGCCGCTGAAGGCAAAGCATTATGTATCTACGACGATCCCGTCTTTGGGCAGCTCGTGCGCACCAGACCAAATGAAATCCATGACGAGCTCATCGAGGCGAGTGTGTCTATTCTGCGACGCTGGCTGCAACAACGTGCCCTCGATCAAAAAGTCATCACAACCATCCCCGCCCGCCCGCACAAAGCACCTCTGCTCGCGACATATGCACAGGCAATTGCGGGCGAATTGGGCATACCGTATCTCCCACTGATTGTCGCCAAACCCACACTCAGTGAACAGTCTCGGATGACCAATCAGCTCTTGCGTGCTGCCAACACCTATACCGGCTACGAGATACGAGACGAGTGTCACGGCAAGCAGATAATCTTGTTCGACGACTACGTCGACACCGGCTGGTCGATGACCACGGCAGCGTTTTTGTTACAAAAAAAGGGTTCTGGGACAGTTCATCCCTTTGCTTTTGCACTCAAAGGGAGGCGGGAAACCGGCGTGCACTAACCCATCAATAGTGTTGCGAGAGATGGTTTACAACATAAATATGCAACGACCCACAAGGGCGAGGTACACCTCGCCCGTTAACCGCAATTCCTCGCCCGCTTTTTTCCAGCCTCGCCCGCAATCCACCCCCACTCACCAATCTTCGCCGTCGTCTGGTTCATCGTCTGGGTTATCGGCGGTGTACGGTTCATCCCCCTCATCCTGATCCTGCCAACCCCCGTCATCCTCGGTGACCGACAGATCGTCCTCGCGGGCGAGCGCATACGCCCAGGCGGGGTCATCTTCTGCCAGTTCTGCGAGGTCGTCGTCATACTCGTCCACATCACCGCAGCCACACGTTCGACACATGACATCCTCCTCATCGTGTCAACCAGTATACGCCCGCACGCATGTGTACGTATACATGTAATCGCGCACAAAAACGCCCCTCTGTGCCGCAGCACAGAGGGGCAGGCGCTACCGTGTGTTATGGTGCGCTCCGGATCACGTCTTCAACCGGGTAATCAAAGAGGCCCGACGAAAACCGAAAAATACTATCCGTCGGCGCACTCACGTACCCGACATCATCGACCAAGAAGTGGCTGTTTTTTGTACCATTGGTCACCGTTTTGATTTCGAGCGGGATGCTTGACTGACCACGCAGTGCGGTCACATCAATCGAAAACGGAATGTAGCCAGACAGCGTGTTCGTGGCATAACACTGCGGGATGGTTGCCACCAGCACACTATTGAGCTTCACCGTCGTCACATCGTTGCCGCACACCGTCTCGGGGGAATAACTGTACGTGTGCAGGCGCAGGTACGTCGCTTCTGCGGGGATGGTCAGGGTCGTCGCCAAAATCGACGTCTCGTTCGGAACACCACCCAAATACGCGAAGTACGTCCCATGACGCGGCAAAAATGGCGATGCTGCCGTGCTAATCAGGCGCAGACAACACACCGATGACTGCGTCCATGCCGTCTGCGCGTAGCCAGTCTCGAACCCGCCGTTGGTCACACTCGTCGACCAGGCAGGCAATGCCGTTGCCGTCATGGTCACACTCGCGGTCAGTGTCGGACTGGGTGTCTCGGACGGTGTTGCAGTCTCTGAGGGGGTCAGCGTCGCTGTCCGGGTCGGGGTGATTGTTTTGGTGGCAGTCCGCGTCCGCGTCCGCGTCTTGGATGCCGTGTGGCGCGGATTGCGGGTCATGGTGCGTGTCGCCGTCCGCGTCCGCGTCATGGTGCGCGATTTGGTGACGCTGGCAGTGCGGGTAACCGTAACGGTCGGTGTAATCGCACCCTCGATGGCTGCCAGACGGGCTGCCGCGGCCACATCGATGCGGCTGATAGATAAGGCATCAGCTGCACGACTATCAATAATCGTTGTGCCGCTGGTCTGCAACCACGTCAAGACAGTTGCCACCGATGCCGTGGGGACCATGCTCTTGAGCACGGCCCACGCACCAGCGACATGTGGTGCAGCCATGCTTGTGCCTTGATAGTCGTCGTAACTCGTGGTCGATGCTGCAGTCGCCGACATGATTTTGTGCCCGGGAGCCATCAAGTCCAGCAACCGATCGCCCTGCGCATTTGGGTTGTTGTTCATCACCATGGGCCGATTCGAGAAACTCGCCGGTGCATCCAGGGTCGCCGTGCGCGCGGAACTCGTCGCCCCGACCGCAATCGCCGTCGC
>CANHPK010000275.1 GCA_947462525.1 Roseiflexaceae bacterium
GGACTGAGGGCCTCGTGGCGTAGCGGGAGGTCTGGCATATCGTGATTAGTCATTGTCGATGACGGCATCTGCTTCGATTTCGACGAGTTGAAGGGGGTCAACCATGCTGGCACTGACGAGCGTGTTTGCCGGCCGTATGTTGCCGAAAATTGCACCATGCGCGCGGGCGACCGCCTCCCAATCTGCGATGTTCGCAACAAAAATCCGGGTGCGAATAACGTCGCTGAGCGATGCCCCCGCTTCTGCCAGCGATGATTCGATTTTGCGGATGATGTAGGTCGCTTGCGCACCTGCGTCACCGATGTGCTGGACTTCGCCGGCTTCGTTTGATGCAGTTGTCCCCGACACCGCGATGATGTTCCCGATGCGGACAACGCGCGAGTACCCAGCCATTGCCTCCCATGGGGTGTGGGTCGAAAAATTATGCCGCATTTGTTACTCCTTCTTTGTTTTTCGTCTGCTGCTCATAGTATACCGGTCTGCTGACCGGTCTTCTACCGGTGCTGGAAACAACGGTTTCTTTACGGGTCGGCGTGGAGATGGTAGTATTTGGAGAGAAGAAAGTACAGAGCTATGCCGAAACTCGCCGTTGTCATTGTGAACTACAACACTGCCGGATTGCTCAAAGCCTGCCTTGCTTCGTTACCCGATGGGTACCGTGCCGGCGGGGTAGATATCTATGTTGTCGATAATGGCTCTGTCGATGATTCGTTGCAAATGTTAGCCAACGAGTTCCCGTCGGTCACTGTCATTGCAAGTTCACATAACGGCGGGTTTGCGTACGCCAATAATATCGCTCTGTCACGCATTATGGCCATGACAGATGCACCCGAGTATACTTGTATCCTCAACCCGGACACGGTGGTTGTACCAGGGGCGTTTGATATCCTGATTGCATATCTCCAAGCGCATCCGGATGTCGGCGTCGTTGGTCCGCGCTTGTTGTTGCCGGACGGGACATTGGATCGTGCCTGTCGCCGGTCTTTCCCCACACCAGAGGTGTCGATGTGGCGCATGTTGGGCGTCGCGCGATTGTTCCCCCGTAGTCAACGCTTTGGCCGGTACAACATGACATATGTCGACGAACACCAGACGATTGATGTAGATGCAATTGTTGGTGCGTGTATGCTTATGCCGACATCAGTGCTCCGAGAGGTCGGCGGACTCGATGACACGTACTTTATGTACGGCGAAGATCTCGATTGGTGTTATCGCTTCAAGCAGTACGGGTGGCGCATTGTCTATGTCGCAGATGCGGTGGTGCATCACATTAAACGCGCTGCGAGTCGACAGCAACCAGTACAAACGATCCGCCATTTCTACGATGCGATGCGCATTTTCTTTCGACGGTATTATGCGGCAACAACGCCGCAACCGGTGCGTTGGTTGATCGAATCAGGGATAACCATTGCTGAGCAAGCAGCCCTTGTACGTAACCGACTGCGTCCACAGCGCGCAGCCCGAGGTTCAGCATTATGATTCGACACCTCTGGCGAAATAGAATCGTGGTGCTTGTTGCGGCGATTTGTGCCGATATCATGGCGACCAATTTGGCACTGTTGGTCTGGTTCTGGTTTGTGCGGCCGCTGTCGTTCGAGGGTCAACTGTTGTTCGACAACTCGCCACAGGGTGGGCGTATTCTGTTTGTGGCAGTCCTGAATGCCGCCACGTTCATCAGTTACGTGGCAGCCGGGATGTACAGCCTGCCGCGGGGTATTTCGCGGATTGATGAAAGCTTCAAAATGCTTTCAGCAACATCGATTGGTGTCTTTGTTGCGTTTGTCACCAACCTATTGGCCCCACAGTTCGCGTTGCCCGACGTCGTGCTCGAGACGTCGTTACTTATCGGTGGGTGGGTTTTGGTGCTGTTCTGGTCCGTTTTGTTCCGCGTGGTGTACCGCTCGATGTTGTCGCGACTGCGGCGCCGTGGGATGGACACCCGGCGGGTGCTCATCGTTGGTGCGCTCGAACCAGGTCAGTTGGTCTATCGGTCGATTACGCGGGACGACAGTTTGGGCTATCGCGTCGTCGGATTTGCGTCAGATATCGTCCCCGAATCCGGTATTACCTCTGTCCCTATTTTGGGCAACTTCGATGACATCGGCGATATTATCAAAGCGCAGCAGGTCGATTTGGTCATCGTTGCGTTGTCGGGCCGTGCATCGCACGAATTGTTTGACATCATCATGCGGGCCGAAGACGCACATGTAGAGGTAAAACTCTACCCCGATGCATTTACGCTGATTACCAACAACGTCGTGTCCGAAAACGAAGTCGCTGGACTCCCGTTGTTGAACGTCCGTAATGGCGCATTGGCGAATCCGCTCAACAAAGTGCTCAAACGACTGTTTGATGTGGCTTTTGCGTCGTTGGTGTTGTTGGTTGCAGCGCCGTTGATGATGCTGATTGCAGTCCTCATCAAGCTCGAATCGACGGGCCCAGCGTTCTTTGTGCAGCCACGAGTGGGTATTGATGGTATCCCGTTCCCGACGATTAAGTTCCGCACGATGCGTGTCGATGCCCCGCACCTGGCCTCTTGGACTACCAAAGATGATCCCCGCAAGACGCGCACGGGTACGTTTTTGCGACGCTCGTCGCTGGACGAATTGCCGAACTTCATCAATGTGATCCGTGGTGAGATGTCGGTGGTCGGCCCGCGCCCCGAACAAGTCTTGTGGGTCGAGCGATTTAGTCAAGAAATCCCGTATTATATGCGTCGTCACCAACAGAAAGCCGGAATCACCGGCTGGGCGCAGGCAAACGGATTACGGGGCGATACTAGTATCGAGGACCGTACCCGATACGATTTATACTATGTAGAGAATTGGTCATTGCTCTTCGATATCAAGATTTGCATCAAGACCTTTGTCGATATTGTAACTGGCCGCAACAAAGGCTATTGAACGGGATGATTGCATGAACCTACACCATTTGACCATTGCTGACATGCGCACACGACTCGACACCGGTGAACTGAGTGCGGTCGCTTTGACTGAGGCTGTGTTGACGCAGATTGCAGGCCACGATGGCGACGTTGGGGCATATCTCCATGTCGATACCGCAGGTGCACTCCAGCAAGCAGCTGCAGCGGATGTACGCCTCAAGGCAGGCGAACGGACCCCGATGTTGGGTATTCCGCTCGGCATCAAGGATGTCTTGTCCACCGAGGGATTGCCGACCACCTGCGCATCAAAGGTGCTCGAAGGCTACATTCCTCCCTATGACGCAACCGCAGTGGCACGACTCAAAGCGGCGGGTGGCGTCATTTTGGGCAAACTCAACATGGATGAGTTCGCCATGGGTTCGTCGACCGAAAACAGCGCATACCAACTGACCCGCAACCCATGGAACCGCGATTGTGTGCCTGGCGGCTCGTCTGGCGGTTCTGCGGCTGCTGTCGCCGGTGGAATGGCGGCTGGTACGTTGGGGACCGATACCGGCGGTTCTATCCGCCAGCCTGCTTCGCTCTGCGGTATTACGGGCCTCAAACCGACCTACGGTCGTGTCTCACGGTATGGCGCAGTGGCCTTTGCGTCGTCCCTTGATCAGATTGGTCCGATGGCGTGGACAGCCCGCGATGCAGCCATGATGCTGCAGGTTATCGCCGGTCAAGACGACCACGACGCGACGTCGGCGCCGCTGGCAGTGCCTGATTATTTGGCTGCATTTGGCGGCGACCTCAAGGGTGTACGCATTGGTATCCCGCGTGAGCTCTTTGTCGA
>CANHPK010000276.1 GCA_947462525.1 Roseiflexaceae bacterium
AAATAGTTGCGACCGTAGCCGCCGGACACTTCTTTGATCTCACCGACTGAACCAAGATTCTCGACGTTCTTGGTCAGCAACACTTTCATCTTCGTGGCCACAATTGGCTCCTATTCACTTCAGGCACCGACGGACGGCGCGAGAATGCGGACACACGCCGCCTGATACAAATATGTACGTGCATAGTACCACACCGACTGACAGGGGTCAAACCGAATTGTGTCGGTTGCTGACATGGCACCGCAACGCCCCACATTGGATGACAAAAGCATTACATCGTGCCATCGACTGCCGCCTGCAGCGCATACGCAATCTGCGCAGCGGCCCCTGTACAGGCAGGCATCTCGTGGAAGTGCGCATCCCAGAGGTAGGTCTGGAGCGCCTCTAACGCACGTCCGATCGCCGGTCCCGGCGGCATCCCAGCCGCGACCAAATCGGCACCGCGGATACACAATTGCCCCTCTGCCTGCGCCCTCGCGTTGCGTACGAGCAGCGCACCCAAATCGGGCTCGAGGATTGCGACGGCCGCCAACACGGTACCATCGAACGCCGCGAACGCGCGGATCGCGAGACTGGGCCGCTGTGTCAGCCAACGGCGCCAGCGCGGCCGCAGTGCGCGCAGGGCAGACAGGTCGCGTAGCCCCACCGGCAACTCGCTCCAAGTGGTCAACACGGCCTGTAGCGCCGCTGTGGGCATGCGCCACAGCAACGCCACGATGCGCAGGTCGGGAGAAATGTCTCTGAGCAGGGCAACGTCATGGCGGACGAGGCGTGCACCCGGCAGAACGGCAGCCAACACGCCCCAGCGCTGGAGCAACAGCAGGGGTTTGGCTGGGTCTGCCTCGGCCAATGTGCGTTGTAGCTCGGTCAGCCAGCGAAAGCGCGAGACCGTTGTGCAGACATCCGCCGCCACCGCCCAGCGGACCAGCCCGCGCAGATGCGCATCACTATGCAAATCGAGGCGGGCGGCAATGCGCGCCAAGCGCACCAGGCGCGTCGGATCTTCGAAGAAGCTCAGTGGATGCACCAAGCGCGCTCGGCGCGCCTGCAAATCCCCCCAACCACCATACGGGTCGACGACGGTCAATGCACCATGTGCCTGCAACACAATCGCCATTGCATTGACAGTCAAGTCGCGCCGTGCCAGGTCGGCGCGGATATCGTCGACCGATGTCACCGCCGGCAACACCCCGATCGTTGCGTATGTCTCGTGGCGCGCCCCGACGATGTCGTAGACGTCCATACCCATAGTGGCTTGCAGGGTAGGAGGGAAAGTCAGGGTGGCGGTCGCAAATGGGCTGCGTTGGAGTACCGTTGCACCGGTGGCAGTCACGATTGCATCGATGACCGCGTCGAATGGCCCGACGACGCAGACATCCAGATCGGTCAACTCCTCGCGCCGACAAACCGCCCGTACCACACCGCCGACCAGACACAATTGTGCGCCCTGTGTGTTGCAGATATCTGCGAGTTGTTGCAGAAAGGCGACCAACCCGGGTGCAAGCGACGCACGCAACGACGCCCAATCTACAGACAGGGCACGCGCTGGTGGGCGAGTGCGCGGCACGGTGCGCGCGATGACGGCGCAGGGCATGTGCCCCTGCCCGAAATGCACTGCTGCGGCGACGTCGCGTGCAGTAACGATGCCGATCCGACGGGTGTCAGTACGGACAACGATCGTCGGGTGTTGTGCCATGCGTATTAAGATGTCGTGGATGCTGGTCTGGGGCGAGCATTCGGGTTGCATCGCGCCGCTCCTCGCTGGTGGGATATCTGCAGAGATGTTGTCTATGGGAGGGACCGTGACGCGCCACGGCACTCTATTGCATCTTTTTCGCACACCATGCTATAATCAAATGCTCAATTACTATACTACGCAGTGACGGGGAGTGGTAACACATGGATGGCAAGCAGATATCCTTTGGCAGCACCGGCATAGAGGAACTATTGGAACTCCTCCGTGAAGCTGGCGAACCGCAAGACATCGCGTGGCTTGCTGAGCGTTATATAGAGATACTACGCACCAAAGCCCAAACGGAGGAGCAAGAATGACCAACCTGCCGACCTTCGCCGGCAGCCCCGGCGAACGTGCATTGGCCGAACAGATCCATGAGCTGTTGCGCCAACAGGGGCGTTTTTTCTCGAGTGATGCGCCATTGCGGCAGCACCTCAGCAATCTCGTCACATATTTCGCCAAGCGTCTCAACGTGAGCACCGATGCTGCTGCCAAGCAGGTTAATGCCGCGTTGCAGGCCAATCCGGCTATTTTCTCCCTCGAAGTGGTCAAAGTCGTTGTCGATGACAACGAAGCCGAAGACATCGTCGAGCGCGACGACACCATGGTAACCACCGGCATCAACGGCGCTTATGTGCCGTTCCATGTCGATGAAAGCCACAGCTTGTCTGCGCGTCTCTACGAGCCCGAGAACCCACTGCCTATCGACGACATGAGCGTTGTCATCACCACGACGCGGCCCATCATGCCCAAAATTGATCCGGTCTATGTATCGGATTACTGGTTGAACGGCAGTAGCGAAATCAGCGAGACCGGCGACGAAGCGCTCGAAGACGTCGAGTCGTTCGGCGAAGAAGAGCCAATCGCCGCGATTGCCCAACCCGGCGTCAAATCCCCCAGCGTGCGCAGCTCGGATGCCCAGCGCATCAACCTGCCGCAGGGGATCAGCATCGACCTGGCACAGCCGACGGCGACGATTATGGCGCTCCACGGCGATGCAATTGTGTCGGCGATGCGTGGCGTCATCGAAAAAGACTCCACCAAGCGCATTGCGATTTTCGGCAATCAGACGGCATACGAACACGACGTCCGATCGTTCTCCAAGAACGATTTGCGGCAGATCACCGAATACATCGAAAGCGAAATGGGCAAACCGGTCGAAGACACCGACATTTTGGTCAATGTGTTACGGGTGAATCGCCGTGCCGCGGACTTCGAAAAGCAGCGCTTCGCACTCAACTTCCGCATGCTGAAGGACCTCGAGTTCGTCGGTGTGGCGGGAGCCAATCTGTGGGCGACCCGTAAGTTGCTCGACAAAGTCGGTGCCAACAAGCGCTTCAAGTCGGCCGACATGGCGGGCTTCGTCAATCACCTCGAAGAGGGCTTCGACGACAGCACGACGGTCACCACGGTCGAGGCCATCCAGGCCAAAGGCAGCGTGACTCACACGTTGACGTTCTTCGAATGGGAGTACGGCATTTTGCCACTGACCGATGCCCTGGCGGCGATATTGCCCAGCCAGGTCATCAATCGCCAGAGTGCAGCAGTGGTCGAATTCGAAGTACCTCAGCATTCGTTCAGCGTCAGCATCAATATGCGCTTCCCCGTGGGCAACCGCGGTGGTTGGTTGCAGGGCTTTGACGAGTTCTTCCGTGATGTGTTGGTCCCCGGCGCGATTCTGACGTTCAAGCGAACCAGCAAGCCCAACGTGGTTTCGGTCACATATGCCGAGGCTGACGAGCGCACCGAGCAGTTGCTCTACATCGACGACAGCAAAAAGAAGAGCAAGTTCGCGTTCGGCGAGCTGGCCATCAACTGCGAAGTCGACGAAGACATGTTGCCTACGCAGCTGGCCGTTGGCCGCATCCGCCGTATCAAGTTCTTCGAAATCAGCGAGCGCATGAACTTCAACACTCTCTTGGATCACATCTTCATGTGCTTCGGCGAAGA
>CANHPK010000277.1 GCA_947462525.1 Roseiflexaceae bacterium
ATATAGAAGTACAGCAGGTCCTCGTCGCCGAGCAAATTGCGGATGGCGTATTCTTCGAGGGCCAAGTTCTGGGTGGCGTCGCTCTGGTCGTGATTATCGAGGTAGCGCATGGCGTTCTTTCTGCTGTTTTGGGTAGTATAACAAGCAACAGCGGACATTCAGCACATCTTCAGCTCCCCCTCACCCAACATGCATCAATTCCCTCTTGTACTGGGCCACGCGCAGTGCTAGTATTGCGGCAACCAAATGGTTTGGGTGGTCCCCCTGGCCGCCTAGTACCCCACCCCCGGGGTACACTGATTCAACTGGGAGGCGTTATGGAGCTTGTTGTTCGCACCCAACATGGTCACCTCAGCCCCGAGACCCGCAGCCGAATCGAAGCAAAACTCGCCGTCCTCACCCGCTACCTGACCCCCATCCGGACCGTCACCGTCGATGTCAGCCAAAAGGACAAGCACCACCGCATCCAGCTGACCGTCGCCGGCGAACACGGTGTGCTCTTGCGCGCCGAAGAAAAAGCCAACGAACTCATGCAGGCCCTCACTGCCGCACTCGATGCCGTCCGCAAACAAATAGAACGCTACAAAGGGCGCCATTGGCGCAATGCCCAACGCCACGATGCCGACACCAGCGCTGCCGCTGTTGCAGACCAGCCTGCGCATGCCACCCCGGCCATCGTCCGCACCAAGGCCTTTGCCATCAAGCCCATGCACGACGAAGAAGCCCTCGAGCAGATGGAGTTGCTCGGCCATGCATTTTATGTCTATCGCGACCACAGCCTAGAGGTACGTGTCATCTATCGCCGTGCTGACGGGCGCCACGGTGTCATCATCACCAGCTAAACACCGCACTACTGCCCCGCAGCGACCATGCGGGGCAGTTTTTTTGCAGTCCTGCTCTATCCATTTGAAAAAATGGTCCTCTGCCGCGCGACGGTGCCTCGGTGCGACCCAGGCAACCCGTGACCGATGCGTGTGGCTGAGTTTCCGGACGTGCACAGACACAATCCACGCAGCGCGCACACCCATTGTGGCAGACTGGCATACACGCACCCGCATTCATATACAATAGGCATACATTCATACTGCTATAGGTGCTTGTATGCCGCGTCATATTCACCATCGCGTCGTCGTGACCGGCCTCGGCGCACTGAGTCCTATCGGCAACGATGTCGCAACGTTTTGGGATGGCCTGCTCAACGGCCGCTCGGGGGTCGCACTAGCGACCCGCTATGACCACAACGACATCCCTTATCAAATAACCGCCGAGGTCAAAGACTTCGACCCGCAGCGCTACATGGACCCCAAAACCGCCAAGCGCACCGCGCGCTTTGCGCAGTTTGCCTTGGCTGCTGCCGGCGAAGCACTCGCCGATAGTGGGTTGGACATGCAGGCCATCGATCGTACCCGCGTGGGCGTCGTCATCGGCACCTCGTTGGGGGGCACCGCCGAGGTCGAACAACAGACCTTGAGCTTTGAGGCGCGTCAGCACAAGCGTGTCGATGCGCTGTATTTGCCGACATTCATCTACAACATGGGCTCGTGCCATGTCGCCATCGCCCATGACTTGCACGGCCCCAACACGACACCCGTGATGGCTTGTGCGACGGGTACCTATGCTATCGGCGAGGCCTTCCGGATGGTCCAACGCGGTGATGCAACCATTGCGGTTGCTGGCGGTAGCGATGCCGGTGTGACAGCCCTCAACGCAATGGCGTTTGGCGTGATTGGAGCCATTGCCCCGGCCGGCGACGACCCAAGCCGCGCCGTCAAGCCGTTTGACCGCAACCGCAAAGGCACCGCCGGCGGCGAAGGCTGCGGCGTGCTCATCCTCGAACAGCTCGATCACGCCCTGGCCCGCGGTGCACGCATCTACGCCGAGCTGGTGGGCTTTGGCGCTACCGAAGACGCCTTCCACCTGACTGCTCCTGCCCCCGGCGGCACATACGCGGCATTGGCGATGACCCGTGCCTTGGAAGACGCCGAACTGTCCCCAGTCGACATCGACCACATCAGCGCGCATGCCACGGCGACCAGTATGAACGACAGCGCCGAGACCGCCGCCATCCATACGGCATTCGGCGCGCACGCGCCGCATATCGCCGTCAGCGGCATCAAGTCGATGCTGGGGCACACCGCCGGTGCGGCTGGCGCCTTGGCCGCGGTCGCTGCCGTCAAGAGCATCGTGCACCAGGTCGTGCCACCGACTATGGGGCTCGACACGCCAGACCCGGCCTGCGACCTCGACTACGTCCCCAACGCCGCCCGGCACACCCGCGTGCGTACGGCAATGGTCAACGCCTTTGGCTTTGGTGGGCAAAACGCCGTTGTGCTGTTTGCTCAATATCAAGCATAGACTCGTCACATCAGAGAGGATCGAGACGTGATTATCATCGCTAGTGCAAATGGTGACATCGGGCTCAAGCAGGGGATGGACATCCTCAAAAAAGGCGGCACCGCCATCGAAGCCGTCGAATCGTGCTGCTGGCCCGTCGAAGACAACCCACTCGATAATTCGGTCGGATACGGCGGCTACCCCAACGTCCTGGGTGTGGTCGAACTCGACGCATCAATCATGGACGGCAAGTTCTTGCGAGCCGGCTGTGTCGGTGCCATCAAGGGCTACCGTCACCCCATCAGTGTCGCCCGCAAAGTGATGGAAGAACTCCACCACGTCATGCTGGTCGGCGAAGGTGCCGAGATGTTTGCCAAAGAAAAAGGCTACACGGCCGAAAATCTGCTCAGCCCCGAAGCCGAAAAGACCTGGAAAGATGGTCTGGCCGGTAAGTTCGGCCCCGAATGGGCCAACGACGGTCTCGCCAACATCAAAGCCCTCATCAGCCAAGCCAGTGCCCTCGCCACTGACCCGCAGAAGGTCGCCGGTACCGTCAACTTCATCGCCATCGACGGCCATGGCGACATGGCATCGTCGGTCACCACCAGTGGCTGGGCATGGAAGTACCCGGGCCGCCTGGGTGACTCGCCCATCATCGGCGCCGGCAACTACTGCGACAACCGCTACGGCGGTGCAGCCTGCACCGGTCTGGGCGAGATTGCCATCCGCACCAGCCTGGCCCGTACCACGGTTATGAACATGCGCTACGGCATGAGCGTCGAAGAAGCAGTCCGCGCTGCATTCGAAGACATGCGCGCCCTGGGCATGCCCAAGGACAAAGTCAACATGAACATGGTCGCTATGGACGCCCAGGGCCGTCACTTTGCCATGAGCACCAATCCGACTGCCGACTATGCATACATCACCGACAGCATGGACGCGCCGGCATTGATCCCACGCGCACGCTTCGAGGTATAACCCATGCAACTGCGTCGCGTGTGGCTAATGTGGATGCTCTGTGTCGTGCTGGCCGCCTGTGCCACGCCGGCCCAACCCCCCATAGCCACCGCGACGCTCGCGCCGCCCAAATCAGCGACCACGCTGGTTGTCTGGCACGCGTTCGGCGGTAGCGAAGCATTTGTGTACGAAGACATGCTCCAGTCCATTGCGGCTGCCAACGGATACACCATTGTCAGTCAACGGATGCCCGCCAGCACGCTGTTGGCAGATATTACCACCGCATGGCAGAGCGCCAAAGGTCCACACGTTGTCATTGTCAACAATAGCCATGCCATTGCACTTGCCCAACGGGGGCTGGCACTCAAACTCGATGCACTCGTGGCC
>CANHPK010000278.1 GCA_947462525.1 Roseiflexaceae bacterium
CAAGCGCCAATATTTTGAACTCCAGCGTGAACTCGATGATGCCGTCCTGCAGGTTATGCGGAGCGGGTCATACATCCTCGGCCCTGCCGTCAAAGGGTTTGAGGCAGATTTTGCCGCCTATTGCGAAGTGCCGCATTGTATTGGGGTGGGGAACGGTACCGACGCGATCCAGCTCGGGCTTGTGGCACTGGGTGTGGGCGTCGGCGACGAAGTCATTACGGTTGCCAATACGGGCGTACCCGGTACTGCAGCGATTGTCGCAATCGGGGCGATTCCGGTGTTTGTTGATGTGGACCCCGTCACGCGCAACATGGATCCGCGGTGTATCGAGCAAGCCATTACCCCACGCACCAAGGCCATCATGCCGGTGCACTTGTATGGCCTCATGGCTGACATGCCGGCCATCCTCGCAATTGCCAATCACCACGGCATCCCGGTCATCGAAGATGTCGCCCAGGCACACGGTGCGCGACTTCACGGCGCGCGAGCCGGGAGCATGGGTGCGGTCGCAGCGTTTAGTTTTTATCCGAGCAAAAATCTCGGCGCAATCGGGGATGGTGGTGCAATTACCACAACCGATGCCGGTCACGACGAACTGCTCCGCAAGCTCCGTGTCTATGGGTGGGAGCGCAAGTATTATTCGACGGTCGACGCTGGCATGAATACGCGCCTCGACGAAGTCCAGGCGGCAATGCTGGCGGTCAAACTCCGGTACCTGGATGCGAGCACCGCACGACGGGTCAAGATTGCGTCCTACTATCGTGAACAATGTGCCGACCTCGGTCTGATTTTGCCGACGACCCCGGCAGGGTACGAAGCGGTCTACCATCTCTTTGTGGTCGAATCAGCGCATCGTGATGCATACATGACACGGCTGAAAGCCGCCGGTGTATCGACCGATATCCACTACCCAATGGCAACGCATCACCAACCAATTTATAAACGGTATGCCCCGAATGGTGGACTCGCCGTGACCGAACGTCAATCACAGACCGTTTTTTCGTTGCCGAACTTCCCCGAATTAACGGACAGTGAAGTCGAATTCGTTGCACAAACCGTGCGATTGGTCGCCGCTACAATCGAGGCCAAGTAATGTCACTCTTCAAGCGGCTCTTTGGCCGCGGTATCGATGCCCCACGCACCGAAGCAGAGGCAGACACCGAGGCTGCACAACTATCGACTGCAACCGAACGGACACGCAAGAGTTTTTTTGGCCAAATAGCTGCGCTTTTTCGCAGTGCTGCGCTGTCTCCGGAACTATGGGATGACATCGAAGCACTATTGGTGCAGGCAGATGTTGGTATCAACACGACCACCGAACTCATCACGCGTGTCAAGGAACGAATCCGTCGCGAAGGTGTCAAAGAACCCGCCGTGGCCCAACAAATGCTCCACGACGAGATGGTGCGGATGTTGCAAGACCAGGAACGTCCCGTGACGCAATCCACAAAACCACACGTGGTACTGGTTGTCGGTGTGAACGGCGCTGGGAAGACTACCCTGATAGCGAAACTCGCACATCGGTACCTCGACCGTGGACAAAAAGTCCTGCTTGCCGCAGGGGACACCTTCCGCGCCGCAGCTGCCGAACAGCTCGAGACATGGGGTCAGCGGGTCGGCGTGCCCGTTGTGTCACGCGGGCAAGGCGGCGACCCGGGCGCAGTGGTCTACGATGCAATGGAAACAGCCACCACGACGGATTGCGACGTCGTCATTATCGATACCGCTGGTCGTTTGCATGCAAAAGTGAATCTCATGCAAGAACTCACCAAACTGCGTAACATTATTCGCCGCAAGATGCCGGATGCGCCGCACGAGGTCATTTTGGTTATCGACGCAACCACCGGTCAGAACGGTGTATTGCAGGCCAAAGCGTTTGCAGCTGCATCGGATGTCACTGCAGTTGCAATTACCAAAATGGACGGAACCGCCAAAGGTGGCATTGCGTTTGCCATAGCCCAAGAGATACAACGCCCCGTCCGCTATGTCGGCACGGGTGAAAAAATGACCGACCTTGCACTTTTTGATGCAACAACCTTCGTGGATGCATTGTTTGCACGTCAGCAATAACCCGCAAGGGAGAAAGGGCGCCCCTGCTATGCACAGCGACGAAGTCATACAGCAGATTCAGCAACACCATGTTGAGTTTGTCAGTTTACAGTTCACTGATATTGCGGGTATGCTCAAAAATGTCACGATTCCAGCAAGCATGATAGCCGATTGCCTTGATCACGGCGTGTGGTTCGATGGGTCCGCCCTCGACGGCCCAGCGCGCGTGGCCGAGACCGATATGTATCTGATTGCAGATACATCGACATTTGCTATCGTGCCAAGCACCGGCGGGTCTGACATCCCCACCGCACGACTTATTTGTGATGTGTATTCACCCGATGGCCGCCCATATGCAGGGGACCCACGTCGTGTGCTGCGCCGAGCAGTCGAAGAAGCCGCGTCTATGGGTTTTGTCTACCGGCTTAGTGCCGAAGTCGAGTTCTTTCTCTTCAAGGCAGATGGCGACGGCCGCCCCGTGCTCGTTCCAAACGACTCGGTGGGGTATTTTGATGCAACCAATGACTCGTACACGCATTTTCGACGACAAGTGGTGCGTGCCTTAGGTTCGTTTCACATTGGCGTCGATGCCACGCATCATGAAGGTGCCGTCGGCCAACACGAAATCGATTTGCAGCTCGAATCGGGTTTGGCTGCTGCAGATGCGGTCATGACATTGCGTCAGGTGTTGCGATCGCTCGCGCTCCAGCAGGGCATGTATGCGTCGTTTATGCCCAAACCGATGGTGGGGTTGAACGGCAGCGGCATGCATGTGCACCAGAGTCTCGTCGATAGCGTGACAGGAACGAATCTCTTTGCAGATGCCAGTGATCATTATGGGTTGAGTCCGTTGGCCAAACACTTCATGGCCGGCCTGTTGGCACATGCCCCCGGCATGGTAGCCGTCCTCGCCCCATTGGTGAATTCGTATAAACGACTGGTACCCGGCTACGAAGCACCCGTCTACGCGAGCTGGGGGCGCACCAATCGCGGTGCACTGGTCCGTGTCCCACGGGTACTCGGCAACCGCCCGCAAACGACCCGCATCGAGTTGCGCAGCCCAGACCCTTCGTGTAATCCATATCTGGCGTATGCTGTTATGCTGCGTGCAGGGATCGATGGTATTCGTCGCGAGCTTCCGCTACCTCCTGCTGCCGAAGAAGATTTGGTCACGATGAATGCGCGGAGCCGGATGCACCCGCTGCTCCCGATGACATTGGGCGAGGCAGTGGTCGCACTCCAAAAAGACGAACTCATTGCTGACACGCTGGGACCACTCATCTACGAACGATTTGTGGAGTCCCGCATGCACGAATGGGAATCCTATCGCCAGCATGTGAGCAGTTGGGAACTCGACCGCTATCTGCCGATCTATTAGGTACTGCTCTTCAGTACTCTGTTCGAGAACAACCATGAACGATACACCGCGACAGCAACACCTCCCAAGACCGCTTATCTCTGCCGAGCTCAGTGCTTGGTTGATATTGGGTGTGTTTTTTGTGGCTTCGCTTATCGTGATGGGATTGCTTGGTCGGGTTGCCTGGGCGAACTACAATGCCGCCATGCGTACGCTGGATGGTGCGCAACTCCGGAGCCACGTAGCTACCGGCGTTCTGTACCAAGAA
>CANHPK010000279.1 GCA_947462525.1 Roseiflexaceae bacterium
ATGGATGCCCGCATGTACCATATACGACGGTTTGTTGTGTTAAGTATCGTGATTTTTGTCCTGTGCGGAGCATGGTTATGGCGTCCGCAGGCACCGACGGTGACTGCGCAATCGCGCCTGAGTCGTTCGACCATGGTGGCGGCAGGTCCGTACTATAGTTGTGCAATCCTCATCGGTGGATCACTGAAATGTTTTGGGCAAAATTATGTAGGTCAATTAGGTCTCGGCAATGCGACTTCGTACGGGAACACTGCCGACACCGTGGGCGCAGGGATGCCTACGGTAGATATTGGTCAAACAACAACATTTATTGCTGCCGGGCATAGTAACTCAACGTGTGCAATCCGCGCCAATGACGAGACCGTCTGCTGGGGTAATGCAGATAACTACATGCTCGGGAATGGTATCAGGAATGTCACGGTCGGTGATAACTCAGGCGAAATGGGGAGTGCACTCGTCCCGATAAATTTCGGTACGAGCCACGCAATTTCTCTCAGTATGGGCGACCATAGTTGTGCGTTATTAGCGAGCGGTGATGTCAAGTGTTGGGGCTATAACGCATACGGCGAGCTCGGGGTCAATGGCAATGTGCAGACCCTCGACCAAATGGGCACCAATTGGCCGGCCGTGGATTTGGGCAGTGGGCGCACCGCCATTGCTGTCACAGCCGGCAATAATCATTCGTGCGCCATCTTAGACACCCTAGCAGTCAAGTGTTGGGGGCGTAACGATTATGGGCAATTAGGCTATGGCGACATCACGAATCGCGGTTATGCAGCATTGGCAAGCGCAATGCCTACCGTAAACCTCGGAGCTGGTCGCACGGCAGTTGCAATTGCTGCGGGTGGGTACTTCACCTGCGCAATACTCGATGATGGGTCACTCAAATGCTGGGGGTACAACGCCTCCGGGCAATTGGGGCAAAACGCAACGACCACCATCGGCGATGGAGCCGGTGAAATGGGCGATGATTTACCGCCCATATACCTCGGCGCCGGCAGGACTGCCGTCCAGGTTGTTGCATCACATCGGGCGGATTTAGATTACGTCTGTGCCATCCTGGATAACCAGACGATGAAATGCTGGGGAGAAAATGGCTCAGGCCAACTCGGTCTGGGTGATGATGTTGCGCATGGAGATGAAGCAGGCGAAATGCAGTCGCTTGCAGCCGTCGATCTGGGTAGTGGAGAGGCGCCCGTTCAGATCGCGATGGGCGATATGCACACCTGCGTCTTGTTGGCTTCGACGAATATCAAATGCTTTGGTCTTGGTTCTCATGGACAACTGGCAAATGGTACAGGGAATTCTATCGGAAATGTTGCAGCCTACATGGGTGATGCACTGCCGCTCGTTGACCTCGATGGAGTTGTCGCGACGCCGACACCAACGGCGACCTGGACAAGCACAGCCACGTTCACAAATACCCCAACTCCGACCGCCACCGCAATCATCAGCAAAACACCATCGAAAACCTACACCCGCACCAAGACCCCCACCCGCAGCAAAACCAAAACCAAGACCAAGACTCCCACCAAATCCAAGACTCCCACGCACACCCCGGTTGGCTATGTATCGCGCGTGCAATTGCTCGCCAGCGGTGTACAACACACCTGTGCATTGTTAGCGAACACAACTGTGAAGTGTTGGGGGTACAACGGCTCAGGCGAACTCGGTATCGGCGACACGACCACCCGTGGCGATACGGTCGGCGAAATGGGCAACGGCTTGGTGGCAGTCGATCTCGGTACCGGTGTGTATGTCAAAAAGATGTATGCAGGGGGATCCCATACGTGTGTGTTGACAACGACAAACCAGATGAAGTGTTGGGGCAACAATTCATACGGGCAACTTGGACTCGGTGATACCAACAATCGCGGTGATACATCGGGCGAAATGGGCGATGCACTCCCATTTGTCGATCTCGGCACCAGCGGCACTATCAGTCAACTCTCACTGGGCAATAATTTCTCCTGTGCGTTGTTGGATACAGGAGCGGTGTGGTGTTGGGGAAGCAATGACTGGGGCCAATTGGGCATTGGTTCGAAGACGAATATAGCGAATGCACTCGTGTCCGTCGATCTGGGTACAGGGCGGACAGCACGCTTCATCGCCGCACGAGCGTCTGGCGTTTGTGCCATCCTCGATGATGCATCGATCAAGTGTTGGGGCGACAACCGGGCTGGGCAGCTCGGTCTGGGCGATACAACTACCCGTGGTGCCCTCGCCGGAGAAATGGGGGACAACCTCATCGCACTCCCGTTTGCTGCAGATCTTATCCCCATCGAACTCGCGGCAGGTGCATACAGCACATGCGCACGCTACGATGACGGTGCCGTCCGCTGTTGGGGCCGCGGTGACAACGGCGCCTTAGGAACCGGCGCGAGCGACAATCGGGGTGACACAGCGGGTGCAGTCGCAGCCCTTGCTCCAATAAATCTCGGGAGCGGACACACGGTCAAACGTCTATTTGGAAGCAACTATTCGGAATACTGTGCAATCCTCGACGACGATACCCTCAAATGTTGGGGGTACAACGAGGATGCAAATCTTGGGATAGGGATAAGCTCGGGTAACAACGGATGGGGGAATGAACCAGGCGAAATGGGCGACTTCTTGCCAACCGTCGATCTAGGAACAGGGGTAACGGTCACCTCAGTAACCACCGGGGCAGCGTTCCGTTGCGCACTATTGAAAACAAGCACTTCCGTCAAATGCTGGGGATTGAACAACGCTGGACAACTCGGGCACGAATCCACCTACGCCGCATGGGGTGAGTATCCTGCGTCTTCGATGGGCGATTATCTCCCCATCGTCCGTTTAGGTGAAATCATCCCGAGCACATCCACCCCGACACCTACCAAAACGTTGACCCCATCGCGTACCCTCAGTCCATCACGTACCAAGAGCCCAACCAAGACATTTACCCCCTCACGCACTGCGACGCGCACCACTGCTCCATAATCGACACCAGTTCGCGATTGCAGTTCTCCCCCGCACGTGCCAGGCACGTGCGGATTTTCTTTGGGCGCCCCCATGCAAACAAATCAGCCACGCACACTTGGTAGAATGCAGAGAACAGACGCAACAGAAGTGGACATCCATGCCGGCACACCGCACAACGTTGACGCGCTATAACCTCGACGACGTCGTGGTGGCGTTCCGTGCTACAACTCGTCCGTTGCGGCGTGCTGTGGTACGGACCATGGCATGGTGGCCGGCGTACCGGCTGGCACAGACGCTCGTCGAGGCAGACAAACGCGCCGCCACGGTCGGCATCGTATCGGCCTGTGCGCACCTCGTCACCCGCATTGCCGGTGCTACCGAGCCCATTGGGGCAGCACACATCCCACCCACGGGGCCACTCATCTGCGTGGCCAATCACCCCGGTCTGGTCGATGCCCCAGCACTCGTGCAGACCATCGGTCGTGGCGATGTGCGTATCATCGCCGCCGAACGCCCGCTGTTACGGGCAATGCCCGGCTTTGCCCCCTACCTCATCGAAGTACCAGATACCGGCCCCGGTAGGGCCCATGCCCTGCGTACGGCAGTGCGCCACGTGCGCCAGGGTGGCGCACTGTTGACATTCCCCGCCGGGCGTATCGAAGCGGATCCTGCGGTGTTGGACGACGCCCAGGCGACCCTGCCGCTGTGGTCCGACATGCCCGCA
>CANHPK010000280.1 GCA_947462525.1 Roseiflexaceae bacterium
CGACCCGAGTGGTCGGCCTGGAACACTACAGACAACCGCGGACTCAAACCCGAAGACCGCAAAAATATCCCACGTGAATTTTTTCAATCGGTGTTTTCGCAAGAAAACCGACTCACCGATTATGTCTTATTTGGGTCGGCCCATCCGCACCCCAGTGCACCACAGATTCCCTTGTTTTTTAGCCCCTCACGTCATCACAATCTCGTCATCACCACGCAGAATCCCGATAAATCGACCGCATACGATTTTATGTATTCTTTGACACTCCGCCTATTGACTGCAGGTCGCCCCGGGAGTGTCAATTTGCTCATGATTGATCCGGTCAAACTCGGTGAGAAGCTCGGTACCTTCTCCACGGCGTTTCGCGAGCTACCGCGCATTAAGTCATTGATCCAAGGTGGACTTGCACTCACCGAAGATCGCCAAATTGAAGACGAACTGGTGCAATTACGTACGCGCATCGCCGAAATCGTGCAAACCATGGGAGATAATTACGCATCGCTCGAAGCCTATAACCAGGCTTCAAACGACATTCAGGAGCCATACCGGATCCTCGTCATACGCGATTTTCCTAAGTCATTTTCGAAGAATTCGGTCGACAAACTCGTCAGCATTATGAGCTCCGGTCCAAAATGTGGTGTCTACACGATCTTGCATATCGATGAGTCAGTGACCCGGAGCGATCCTAATTTGGTCGCACGTGGCCAACAATTGTCGCCTGCAGAACTTGTCGAACACTACTACAAATCAAAGTTTGACATTGGCCGCAATCAACTCGTGGCCGGCGGTATTCTGCTCGAGCAGATCAACGACACGCCGGAATTCTTTCGAATGTCTCTTTCCGACGAGATACAACAGAATGTCTCAACGACTGTCACAACGTACCTGTTGGACACGCTCGCTGAGGTACCCGTCAAGCTTTTGGATTTGCCGGCCAGCGACATCGCTACCAATGTCGTCAACTCCATCGCCACCCTGCATGCCCAAGGTGATACGGTTGCGATCCCCATCCCCGAAGTCCCTGCGGCTCAATGGTGGAAAGGCCAGAGTACGCAAGCGCTTTCCGTGGATGTGGGCACTGCATCACGGGCCGACAAAATGATTTTTGAGCTTTCCGATGCTGTCGTGAATGGTCTCATCGTCGGTCGTATCGGCTCTGGCAAGACCAATCTCTTGCATGTCATTATCCAACAGCTGTGTACGCGATATAGCCCTGCAGAGCTAGTGCTCTATCTGATTGACCTCAAACAGGCCGAGTTTCATTCGTATGGGCACAACAAGTTGCCCCACGCCCGGGTGGTTGCATCAAAGACGGACCGTGCGTTTTGTCTGAATGTGCTCCAAGATGTGCACCTCGAAGTCGAGCGCCGCAATGCGATGTTTACCCAGGCAGCCAATGAACACCGCAAGACGATTGTCAACCTCGCCCAATATCGCGACGTAACAGGACACGCATTGCCGCAGCTCGTGCTCATCGCCGACGAATTCACGGTACTCTTCAGCATCGATGACAAAATCACCGCCGAAGCACGCCGTTTAATCGAACAGATTGCCAAACTTGGACGTTCATCGGGTATTCACCTTATTTTGGCAACTCAGGCACTGCAGCACAGCACCCTGAGTGCATCGATCCGCGATCAGTTTGTGATGCGTATTGCCCTGATGTGTGACGACAACACTATCGAGACATTGTTTGGTGCGCACAATAAACTCGCGCGGACCCTCAAACGCCGCGGTGAAGCGATCTTCAACTACGCTGCCGGTAGTGAAGATGGCAATCGCCGCGCGCAAGTGTATATCCAACATGCCGATACGCCGAAATTCATCGGTGCGCTGCGCACGCACGCTGCAAACACCGCAACGGACATCCGCACGCCCATGGTTTTCGAAGGCAACATCACCAGTTCTGTCGCTGATCATCCGCTCTATGTGACTTCCAAACCAGGATCGGCAATCCGTGGTCGTGATCTGAAGTGCTATTTTGGTCAAGAGCTGACCCTCGCAAATGCCCACGTCTCTACCGCGTTGTCCGATGCGACTGCCGATAACGTCATCATCATGGCAGCAAAATCGTATGAAAAATACGTTAGTGAGTTTTTGCTGTCGCTCCTCTCGTTGTTCCCAAAGCAATTTCAATCCGATGTATTGCACCTGAATGTCTCCGACAGCACATATTCGGCCGACACCGACACATGGCGAATCGCGCCATTCTTGCATTCAATCAGCGATTCCATCAATGATGTACGGGATTCGTGTCTCGAAGAAATCGTCCGCCTCGCTGATCTGATCTACAGTCGCGAACAAAGCGGCGCACCGCCATCATCGATCGAGGTCTTTGTCTGTGCAGGCATTCCACGGAATTTGCAGAATCCCGTGCGGCAGGCTCAGCGCACGGCGGCTCAACTGTCCAACCCGGCAGTGCAAACGCAGGCACACCAACAACCCGCACCGACTGCGATCGATACACCGTTCCCGCCTGATTCGGAAGAAGCAGCGAAACGCCGCGCCATCATCGCCGAAATCATGGGCAACATGAGCCCTGCGACTGCTGAATCGCTTGCTGTCAAAAGCCCTGTTCCACGGACCCCAGATGCGCCAGCAGCCACATTGCTTAATGCATTTCGACTGGGTTATGGCGGCGAACAAATCACCAAAGCCACATCCAGCCCCGCAGTCGATATGTCGGGTGCACCTTCACGCCAGAACACCACATATAGCAAATTGCTCGCGTACATACTCGAAAACGGTCCAGCCATGCGGGTTCACACAATCCTATGGATGGATGGGCTCAACACGCTCCAAAACACGTTGGGCAGCAGTCGTACCGTCGTGGACCAGCTGTTCAACACACGGGTATTGTTCCCCATGAGCATGAACGATGCCAGTCGATTCTGTGAGTCCGACGCAAAAGCAGTCGATGCTTTTCAGCCAATCAACCAGCTTGGGAACTGGAACGAACCTCGTGTGCTGATCTATGACCGCGCCCAAAACGTCGCAACCATTGTGCGACCGTATGGTGCATTCACCGAACTCGAAAGTCACGTGCTATGACAAACCACACTCCCGCTGCATCACATGACATGACGCAGCTCATGGTCACACTAGTAGAAAACTGTGAAATGTATCTCGATATGCCCAAGCGCGATGCAGAATTCGAGCAGATGCGCAGTCGTATGCGCACAGATGTACAACGTATCCGGCAGACCGCGGACGCAGATCGCAGCATGATTGCAACAGTCGACGGTGACATCCAAGCACACCTCAAGGCCGTCGAAAGTCGGCTTCAGTACCGTGGAGCAGAACTACCTTCTTTTGAAGGCACGGTTGTGATCCCGGATGTAAGCATAGATGCCTTCAAAGATATACGCACCCATGTGGTCAAGCTCCGCAAGCAAGCGGACGGGTTGTTGAATGAGGTCGACGAAATCCTCCGCTTCAATGCTACGGTGCGGACCATTGGATACATCTTGTTGGGAATTGTGTTTCTGCTGGCTGTGCTTGTACTCACGGGCGTTATCCCGCTCTATCCGTAGCGTGCTATTCAGATTCGCTGTCGTGGAAGAGGATCAGTTGTGTCAGATCGATCGCCGCTCTATGTTTCCAATCGCTTGATGTACGGTGGAGTCATTTGTCTTGTCATTGGAATATTGTTGTGGCTCATTCC
>CANHPK010000281.1 GCA_947462525.1 Roseiflexaceae bacterium
CCGGTGCAGCATGTGCAATGGCTGCGCGGAGAAATGGATAGTGCGTGCACCCCAGCACGAGCACATCTGCACCTGCGGCAATGAGCGGGGCGACGTGGCCGGCAACGGCCTGCCGGACCGATGGTGAATCGACATCGCCTGCCTCGACGAATTCGACCAATCCATGGCAGGGTTGGCCGACGACCGTCAGATGTGGCGCATGGGCGTGGGTCACGTCGGCGAGCAGTTGTCCTTGGAGCGTCGCTGCAGTTGCCATCACGCCGATGACCCCGCTGACGCTTTGTTGCGCTGCGGGTTTGACGGCAGGTACCATCCCGACAAACGGGGTGTCGGGGTAGCGTGCTCGCATGGCGCCGAGGGCTGCAGCACTTGCAGTGTTGCAGGCGACCACCACCGGTACGGCACCCTGTGCGACGAGCCAATCAGCGCAGTCCAATGCGATGGAGCGGATGTCGTCTGGCGAACGGTCGCCATACGGCACGTGTGCCTGATCGGCGAGGTAGAGAATATCGACGTCGGGTGCTATAGCACGTACTGCGATGAGGACGCTCGCACCACCGATACCACTGTCGTAGATCGCAATCATCTGCTGTGTGCCCGTCTGTCCGCGCTGTGCGTAGGTCGGTTAGCCCTTGAGGTGTGCATCGCGCCACGCGACAAGCTTGGTGTATGTGTGCTGGTCGTAGGGGTGACCGCTCCCCATGATGAAGTGGGTAGCGCCGGCCTTGAGGTACGCGTCGCATTGGTCGAGTTCGTCGAACCCAATGGTGACGGAGCGCTCGATGTCGGCGGGATTGCGACCGACCTGGGCACACCAGTCATTGAGGACGGCGTTTTTGTGGGCGTATGTTTCGGGCGGGCCAAAGCCGTTCCAGATGTTGGCGTGTTGCGCGGTCAGTTTGAGGGTGACCTTTTCGCCGCCGCCACCAACCAAAATGGGGATATCGCGGATGGGCTTGGGGACTTCGCGCTCCCAGAATTCGCGGAATTTGGGCAAATTCTGGCCGAGCGCACGCAGACGATCGCCGGCGGTCCCGAATTCGTACCCGTATTCGGTATAGTCGCGTTCGAACCAGCCTGCACCGATGCCCAAAATGTAGCGGCCGTTGCTGATGTGGTCGAGCGTTTTGCTCATGTGGGCGAGCAAGCGTGGATTGCGGTAGCTATTGCACAAAACCAGGCAGCCGAACTCGACGCGCGTGGTCAGGGTTGCAATAGCGGTCAGCAACGTCCAGCCCTCGAAGTGCGCCCCCTCGGGATCGCCGTAGAGCGGATAAAAATGGTCCCAGTTCCAGAGTGAATCGACGCCCGCGGCCTCGGCACGTTGGACGGCATCGGCGTAATCGGCATAGCTGGTATGTTGGTTTTGGAGTTGAACGCCGACTTTGAGTCGTGTCATGTTGTATTCCCTTAGTCTGTCTGTGTCTGATGATAATACCATCGATTGGGGGCAAACTCGTGTTGGCTGGTGCGCGTGCAAGTCGGTATTGTATACTAGGACGATAGAGACGAAAGAGGCAACACCATGCAGAAAATGCTGAGTAATTTGGGTGTCGTGGAACTGAGTATTATTACCATCCTCTTGGCCGTTGTGGTCTATGCTATCCGTCAGGTGTTGCAGAGCTAAGCGGCCGCCGTAGTGCGTGTTGTACCCGATGATGCCCAATCACCAAACTGGTGTGCCCACCCCACGGGTCGGGATGCCGCGCGAGCTGCTGGAGCAACCAGGTAGGCTCGAGGAGTGAACCCACTGCCGATGCGGGGGTGCCGCCGCTCCGGAGCTCTTTGACAAGGTGCGCCAGCGCCACAGTCGGCCCGATTGCGCGTGCCTGTGCGGGGAGCGCAAAAAGATACCCGGTGCTGTCCGCACAGCGGACATCGACCCCCAGCGCTGCGAATGCGTGCTGATGGGGTTGGATCCGTGCGCGTTGGGTACTGGACAGCTGCTGTGGCGGGACGATAAGCGCCCCGCGTGCGAGCGAGTCGATGCCGCAGTGGCGCATGATATTGGCCGGACTGACAATGAAAACCCCCTCTGCCCCGCTGGCAACTATCCAATCGTGGTGAGTGCCCAACACCTGGAGCGGGGGGAATGGGAGCATCGCCGTGCCGACATCAGGGATGTGCGCAGGCGCGCTCACGGCCGCATAGACCAATCGGGCGACAATGCTGGGCGTGCGGAGCATCACGTCTTCTTTGCCTTCGCGGCTGTTGACCTCGATGCTCTCGCTGGGCAAGGTGAACTGCAGGACGCACGCCGGGTAGAGGGTGCGTTGGGGCGGCAGGACTTCGTCGAGCAGATGGGCGATTGCGCCGCGGGGTGCGATGGGGCGTTGATTGACTGCGATGATCTGGCGTCGCCGCAACGGGCGCGCACTGCGTGGGCTCGCAATCAGGCCGGTCACCTGTGCGGTGGTGCCTGCGAGGGTCGCCTGGATGGGGATGGGATCGACGTCGCCCCATAGCTCGTACATGGTCTGGGCGAGGTCCCCGCTCCCCTGGGTGGAGATGGGCTCGGTCTGGGCGATATCGGTGGTGATGGCGATGTGTGGATAACACAGTGCATAGCGGGCGGTCATGTCTGCAATGCGCTGGAGCTCGACATGCGGTTGGCGCCAAAAGGTACGCCGGTGTGGGCTGGTATAGAAAAGCCGTTCGACCGTGACGGTGGTGCCTGGCCTGCCTGCACACGCGCGCATATCCTGGAGCTCGCCGGCGGCGAAGCGGACCTCGGTCGCGTATGGATCGTCGACCCGCCGGCTGACGGCACTGACCGCTGCAATTGCGGCGATTGCCGCTAATGCCTCGCCGCGGAACCCCAATGTTGCAATGCCGACGGTGTCGTTGGCATGCTGGAGCTTGCTGGTGGTGTGCCGTTGGAACGCCAACACGAGCTCGTCGGGGGACATCCCACAGCCGTCGTCGCGTACATGGATGGCACCAGCGCTGACCTGCACACCGATGTGCCGTGCACCGGCGTCGATGGCGTTGTCGAGGAGCTCGCGGACGACGGCTGCGGGGCGATCGATGGTCGCTCCCGCGGCGAGTTGGGTAGCGGTCAGGGGATCGAGAATGTGCATGGCATGCTCACGAATAGAACATTTGTTCTATTTTAGCATGCTGGTATGCGGTGTCAAGGGGTTAGGTGAGCGAAATAATGTCGGGGCCAATGTCGGCGTCGTCGTGATAGCGGGCTACACGATCGGGCCGATAGATACCGCGGGCGGTGACCACTGCGTTGATACCGACGTCGGCAGGGCCCGATGTGTCGTCGCTTGGTCCAAACGGCGCGAGTGCATAGCGTGGCACGGCCCGCTGCTGGGCCTGCAACAGTGCCGGCGTCAGCGTGTGGTCGGTCGGCACACCGTGTTGATTGACCCCAGTGTGGACCAGCACGATGGTGGCGTCGCTGGGCAGCAGATCTGCACGCACCCAACTGATCCGCGGGACTGATGCCCCCATGGTCTGCCCCATGACATGCATCAGCACCTGTGCACAGAGGCCATCAGGGTCGAGGATACAGAGGTGGTCGTCGGCACTCAGGAGCTCGACGGCGAGGCGACAGGTGCGGTCGTAGCCGCGGTCGAGGGCACTCAGGCAGCGTTGCAGGGTCGATGGGCTGTAGCCTTCGGCGCTGCCGCGGCTGGCCAAGGTACG
>CANHPK010000282.1 GCA_947462525.1 Roseiflexaceae bacterium
ATGTCACAAATCATGCTCCAAAGTGAGAGTCTCGATCGTGCCCTCGAAGCTGCCGACCGCGCGGTGTCGGTCCATCCTGATGATGCCCAAGCCCGCCATCAGCTCGCGACCGTCTTTACCACGTTGGGTCGCGACGGCGAGGCTATCCCCCACATGATTGCTGCACTGCGATTGCGTGATCAGCAGTACGAATGGTGGGTAGAGTTGGCCGACAACTACGAGGCAGTCCACGATATCCCCAACGCAGCCCAATGCATGGCACGCGCGGTCGACCTCATCCCGAATGACGTCAATTTGGCGTACCGATTGGGAGTCCTGGCGTTCCAAGCAGGTGACTACGAAACCGCCGAAGCCGAGTTGCAACGCGTTGTCACTGCGTTGCCGACCTCGGCGTCTGCCATTGCGTGTTTGGCCGATGTGGCACTTGCCCAAGGTCGATTGGCAGATGCCTATAGTTTGGCGCGCCGTGCAGTCGACCTGCAAGCCCAAGTGAGCGAGCATTGGCGTGTGTTTGCCCGGGTACTTCGTGGGCAGGGCGAATACGAAAAAGCCTTGGCTGCCGCCCGCAATGCATACGAACTCGAACGTGATTATGCGCCATCCGCTCTGATGTATGGTCTTTTGCTGCTCGATTTCGAGTTGGTCGATGATGCCGTCCCGGTCTTTACGGCTGCCGTCAACGCCGATCCCAGTCTGGCGGTCTATCACATGTGTTTGGGGATGGCGTTGCGGCAGCAGACCCCGCTCGCCAAAGACTTCGAGGCGTTTGTCAGTCAACCCGCCGATATCCACGTCAAGCTCACCGCGGCGTTGCAATCGTTCGACCGCGCGTTGACCATCGAAGGCGACAATCCGCGCTGCTTCTTTGAGCGCGGCATTGTCCTGCAGATGCTCGGGCGCCATGTCGAAGCCATTGCGACATTCGATGCAGCAGCAGCGTTGCAAGGCGACGTCCACCCACGCCAATTGAGTGGCGACGCCAATGATGCCAGTTCGCTCGACAAAAACGATCTCGCCGCACACATTCGGCAACGCCGCGCACTGTCGTTGGCGCATGTCGGCAGAGCCAACGAAGCCATGGCAGACATGCGCTACGTCTTGGCCGTCGCGCCGTTGTCCATGCATGATCAGTACATCTATGGTCGGGTGGCATATTTGGCCGGTGATTTGAACGAAGCCCTCGCAGCATTGGCACATGCCGCTGCGAGCATGCCCGACACTGCGGTTGTCCAACAGTGGTACGGCATGTTGTTGCTCAAGCGTGGTGCACTGCGTGAGGCGACACCGATCCTCGAACGGGCCAATGACCTCGCTCCCGGCAATGGCGCTATCAATGCTGCATTACGTGATGCCTACATCGCCGAAAACCGGATCGATCGGGCTATCAGTGCCGCCCACCGCGCGTCACGGTTTGATAGCAGTAATCCCGATAATCACTATCAACTCGCGAAACTCTACGTCGATACCCATCGCTTGCGCGAGGCACGTACCGCGGTTATGGCGGCGATTGCCCTCAAAAACGACGTGGTTGCCTGGCACATGCTCCTCGGCGACATCTGTCAGCAGGTCGGCATGTTCGACAACGCCCGCAGTGCCTACCTGAGTGCCACGGCGCTTGATCCTGATGGCACCAAACCACTCTACGCACTGTCTCATTTGTTGGTGTTGCAAGGCCGCATCAACGAAGCAATTACCAACCTCGAACAGGCACTCCTGCGTGACCCCGAAAACGCCAGCTGGCACTACGAACTGGGGCAACTCTACGAGCAGCGTGGCGATCGCCCTGCGGCGCTCGAGGCATATCGGCGCGCAGTCGAGTTTGGTGGCGACAAAGCCCAGTACTACCGTGAGCTCGCCAAGCTCGAAGCCAAAATTGCCCCCAAAGAGACCCCTGTTGCACCGGTATCGGACGAAATCCAACGCTCTGCACACCGCTTCCAAAACGACACGGAAGTCTTTTTGGCAATGGGTGATGTCAATGTGGCACAAGGCCGGTATGACGCTGCACTCGAACAGTTTACGCATGCATATACCATTGCACCGAACAATCCTGATGTGCTCTGGCGGTATGGCCATGCCCTCTGGCATCTCGGTTCTGCAGTCGAGGCACGCCGTGCATACGAAACAGCCATTAAATACGATCGGCGCTGTGTGCAGGCATATGTAGGCCTCGCCCGCATTGCGTTGGCAGACACGCAGTACCAGTCTGCTCTCGATCACCTGCGGATTGCCTGCGAACTCGAACCGCACGCCGTTATTCACAAGATTGAACTCATCGAGACATTGATTGCCCTCAAAAAGCCAGAGGAGTGCACCGCGCTGTTGCCGCAGGTGCTCAAAACACTCCCGGCTGATGTGGCGATTTTGCAGCGCTTTGCGGTCATTGCCATCGTGTTGGGTATCACCGCCGAGGCGATAAGTGCACTCGAACGTGCACTCGGGATTGACGCGAACAATGCCGATACCCATTGTTTGTTGGGTCGTGCCTACAAACAAAGTGGCAATGGCCAGAAGGCGCAGATTTCGTTCCGTCGCGCACTCAATCTGAACCCAGAGCTCAAGGAAGCCCAAAACGGCCTGAGTTTGCTCGGCCCGTTGTCTATTCTGCGGCGGCGCAAACCGCCCACGCTCTGATACCCACAGACGGACGAGGAGTCTCGGTGATGGAACGACGCAAGAGCGAGACAATCAACGCACACCCAGCAACGGCGCCACGTACGCCGGTGGTCAGTGCTGTGCCGGCTCATGATCAGCACCATCCTGACGCACCGACGTTTGCACAGGTCCGTCGTGCCTGCGAACACGCTATCCGGGCCGGCGACCACAAAATCGCCTGGCGGGTTGCACAAGTCCTCATTCGCCGTTTTCCCGATGCGCTTGCACCAAGCATGTTGCTGGGCAGTGCATTGGTGGCCGGCAATCAACACGCAATGGCAGTCCAACACTATAAGTTCCTCATCAAGCGCAATGTCACCGATGCGACTGCATGGACCGGGCTTGCAGCCGTATTGACCGGCTGCGGTAGTAGTCAGGCAGGGACCGTCGCACTGCAGCGCGCGTACTGTGTCGACCCACTCGATGGCCAGGGGAACCCGCGCGAAGGCATCACGCATATTCCCTATAGCCATGGAATTCTGTTGCTCAAACGCGGCAATGCGGTGATGGCCGCTACCGAGCTCAGCAATGCACTCAAAACCGTGCCCCACCGCGCCGATATCCGCTGGTACGCAATCGATGCACTGCGCCGTGCCGGGAACCTCGACGAAGCGCGCAGATTGCTTTCGCATCATGATTTTGACCCCGAACCAGAGTTCCCGGTGTTGTTGTTGCGCGTCGCCCTCAGCACGGCACTCGATGTCATCCAAGTCACCCGTGAACAGATTTTGGCGATGGATCCTGACGGGAGCTACACGCGGGCATTTTTTGGAGCCGATGCTGTGCCGTTCCGCATCCCTGCAGTGCCACGGGTGCGTTGGGATGCCGAATTAGCCAAGCTTCAGGCGTATCTCGACGCCGACCAAGAGGCACAATTGGGTGCTGAGCGTGGCACCGACCTCCCGCAGCCGGCTGCTCCGGAACCAACCCTCCCGCCCGCACCCGCTCCACAGGTGCCGGTGCTGGCAGCCAACGATGGTCAAGTACACCTGATTATCGGC
>CANHPK010000283.1 GCA_947462525.1 Roseiflexaceae bacterium
GAGCTTCTCGAGGACGTCGGCGGTGAGTGACCAGCGGCCGGTCTTGGTCTTTTCGAGGCCGGCGGTGGGTAATCCGAGTTTGCCGAACAATACATCGCTGAGCTGATCACTCGAGGCAATGTTGAATGGTCCGCCGGCGATTGCGTGGATTTGTGCCTCGAGCTCGACGATACGCGCGGCGATGCGTACCGACAAACTAGACAGGTACGGGACATCAACCATGATACCGGCGGCTTCCATCCGAACCAGGACGGGTATAAGTGGCATTTCGAGGTTGTAGAGTACATCACGCGTCGTTGGGACCGCTGCGATCGCCGGGTGGAGTTTGTGGTACAGCTGGAGCGTGTAATCCGCGTCGCTGCCGGCATAATTGGTGACCGCAGTGATGTCTGCCTTGTCGAGGGTGATTTGATTTTTGCCCTTACCGATGAGTTCATCGATGTTGACCGGCGATTCGGCGAGTTGGAGCTCGTAGAAAGCCAAATCTTTGAGGCCGCGGCGCTTGTCGAGCAGGCTGGCAGCCAGCATGGTATCGAATGTCAGGCCTTCGACCGCTATCCCTATCCCGAGCAGGACTTCGATGTCGAATTTGGCGTTGTGGCCGACTTTCTGAATGGATGCATCGGCAAACAATGGTCCCAAAGCGCCGACAATCTCGGCACGAGCGAGGCAGGCGACGCCAGTGTGCTGGACAGGGATATACCAAGCGGTGCCTGCGTGGCACGAAATCGAAATACCGACGCAGACGTCGATAAAGACACTGGTGCCTGTTGTCTCGGTGTCGAAGGCGAACAAGCCAGCGGATCGGCAACGCGTGACGACATCGGCCAGGTCGGCAGTGGACAACACGGTCATATAGCCGGCGCGCAGAGTCACGGCTTCGCTATAGCTGGTCTGTTGTTCGGCAAAGAGGTCCATTTGGCCATTCGCAGGTGCTGGCGGTCGGACGACGGTCCGCGCCGGGGTCGGTACGGTTTGGGGGAGTGTGACCGCTTCAACCTGCCCCGTCGGGGGGAGCCGATCAACGAGGGTTTTGCCGATTTCGAGCTGTTGGAAGAAGCGCACCACCAGTGTTTTGTCGTACCCGCTGATGACACAATCTTCGAGCACGAGCTGGACGGGAGCGGTCGTCACAATGGTGGCCAGATTACGACTGAATTCAGCCGCCTCACGCTGCCCTTCCAATACCTTGTGGTAGCGTTTGGGCGCGGCGCTGATATCGGCAAAAATGGCGTCGACGCTCCCGAATTGGTTCAACAGGGTGATTGCCCCTTTTTCGCCGATGCCCTTGACTCCAGGGATGTTGTCTGACGCGTCGCCTTTCAGACCACGCAAATCGGCCAATTGATTGGGTTTGAGGCCTTCGTAACGCTCAACAACCTTGTCGTAGTCGTACTCGATCGACGTCATCTTCTGGCCGAACGGGTTGGCGAGCAGGACGTGCGTGTGCGAGTCGACGAGCTGGAGCGTGTCGCTGTCGCCGGTCAGAATGAGCGTCTCGACGTTTGCTTCGGTGGCTTGGCGTGCCAGGGTACCCAGCACATCGTCCGCCTCAAAGCCTTGCGCCACATAAATCGGGATATTGAAGGCCTGCATCATCTCTTTGATGCGCTCGAGTTGCGGCGGGAACTCGACGGGCGTCTCGGCGCGGCCGGCTTTGTAGTCGGCATACATGTCATCACGGAAGGTACGACCAATGTCGAAGGATACCGCGACATGACTCGGTTGATGCTCGCGGATTGCGTTGAGCATAATCGACGCAAAGCCAAAAATCGCATAGGTTGGTTCGCCACTCGACGTGCGCAGCCCTTTGTCAGCGAGCGCATAAAACGCTCTGAACGCGAGCGCATGTCCGTCGATGAGCATGATTCGTTGCCGTGCAGCCATCAGTTCCCCCTCAACACTACGGTGCAAATACTCCACCGGGTATGACGATGATTAGATACCCGAGCAGCGCAGACAATCCTACCCACGCCCAACCTTGCGCCCAACGCTGGGTAAGCGAGTACGCACGCGGTCCTCGCTTGAGCCAAAATCCCGTTGCCGTTACCGCTACCCCAGCGACAATCATCAGCAAAAAAATCATCAACGTGAATACCAGGTCGTAGGTATCACCGAGGTCAAATAAAAACACAAGCAGATAAAATATCGTCTGCCGCCAAATGAGCAGGATGGTAGCCAACCACCCCAGGATCAGCGACCATTCCATCCCCAAAAACGTCAACCGTTCACGAACCGTTTCCATGGTGGTATCCTTTTGCCCGTTACCCGTGTGTGCGCATAAACTCGCGCATCAACCCTGCGAGTGCCGTTGCAGACGCGAGTGGTGATGCATTGTAGAGCGATGCACGGAGGCCGCCAACACTACGATGCCCTGCCAAGCCAATCATACCGGCTGCGGCTGCTTCGACCAGAAAGGCCTTTTCGAGCGATTCGTCAGGCAGTCGGAAGGTGAGATTCATCTGCGAACGACAATTCAGGTCACTATGGCCACGATAAAATCCGCCAGAACCATCTATCACGTCGTAGATTGTCTGTGCTTTGGCGGCGTTTTGAGTGGCGAGCGTGTCGATACCGAGGTTTTCGATCCACCCCAACACCAGATCGAGCACATAGACACTAAAGGTCGGCGGAGTGTTGTACAGTGACTGACTCTTGAGATGCGTGGCGTATTGTAGGATGACGGGCGCATTGCTATGCATCTGTGCAGCAAAATCACGATGGATGGCGACAGCGGTCACACCTGCAGCACCGATGTTCTTTTGGGCACCGGCATAGATCATCCCCACACCGGTGGTGTCGATCGGGCGTGAGGCAATGTCGCTACTCATATCGAGCACTAACGGTGTTGCAACCCGTGGCAAGGCATGCCACTGTGTGCCATAAATGGTGTTGTTGGTGCAGAGGTGCGTATAGGCGGCGTTGGCTGGAACATCTAGGGTATCTACAGCCGGCAACGAACGGAACTGGTGCGATTTGGTTGTCCCTGCAACATGCACATTGCCGATGCGGGCGGCTTCTTCGTAGGCCTTCTCAGCCCATACGCCAGTCACGACATATGCGCCGCAGTTTGTGT
Organism: Roseiflexaceae bacterium; assembly: GCA_947462525.1. Taxonomy (GTDB): domain Bacteria; phylum Chloroflexota; class Chloroflexia; order Chloroflexales; family Roseiflexaceae; genus UBA965. Next base: position 3,077 of record CANHPK010000283.1, read on the forward strand.
CGGTCAATATGTTCATCGGCAACATCGCAAACTGCATGCTCGCGCCGCCTTGGAGGAACGCGATGTCGTATGCGTCCGATAGCCCGAGCACACGTCGGAATCGCTCCATCGCGCGTTGATTAATTGCTTCATATTCTTTGGTGCGGTGACTCGACTCGAGTATCGAAATCCCCGTGTTTGCGTAGTTGGGCAAATCATGCTTGATTTGTGCAATCACTTCTGCCGGTAATACCGCTGGCCCTGCATTGAAGTTATGTACGGTGGTCATTGTTTCCTCCTGTATCGTCAACGATACCTATCATAACTGAATGCAGGCTCTTGTGCAGAACGATGTGCTCCAAAGAACAGCGTCACACGCCACAGACAGTGCACAGACGTCGATGGTATGATACCGGCAGGTATCAAATAACGAGGAACAACATGCTTACTCACACCGAGCGCCAAGAAGCACTCGCGCTCATGCGCAGCTCTGCAGACGACATTGCCGCTGCAGTCAACGGATTGACCCCAACACAACTCACCACACGGTACATCCCAACGGAGTGGACGGTAGCCCAGAACGTCCACCA
>CANHPK010000284.1 GCA_947462525.1 Roseiflexaceae bacterium
ACCCGCCCCAACCAAGGGTCTCGTAGGCCCAATAGCCGCCCAACAACAACGCAAGGCCCAACGTAGACCATGAGGCAGTCGCCCACGGCAGTGCGTACTTGACCCAGCCGTCATAGTCACGGCGCCACAGCCCAGCGATGGCGTACCCGTAGGGAATTGCCATCAATGCGAACCCTACAAACAAAATGGGTGGGTGGATCAACATCCACATGTTGTGGAGTGTCGGGTTGAGACCTTTGCCATCGGCAGGTGGCAGGCCATCTGCCGTGATATGCAAAATGAACGGATTGCGTATCAACATGAAGATCAACAACGCGGTCTGAATCATCATCACCACGCTGAGCACGTATGGCTCGTTGTGGCGCGTCCGCCGGATCAGGAACTGTGCTCCGATGATGCCCCACAGCGCCCAGATGACGAACGATCCGGGTTGACCTGCCCATACAGCGGCAACGCGGAAGTACGGTTCGAGTTCACTTGAACTGTAGTTGTAGACATACTCGACGTCATAGCGTTGCGCCACGAACAAATAGTTCAACATGACGACCACTGCGAGCACCCCGACCATGGACAATCGGGTCCCCCAACGACCGTACGACATGGCAGCAGGGCGACCCAACGGCACGAGCAGATAACTGATCGACGCCATTGCCGCCATCGCAATCGTTGCGACAATCAACAATGTACCGAAGAAATAGACCGTCATCGGAGGCTCACAATTCTAGTATTGGACCTTGGTTTGCGTGCTCATCTGTTCTTGATACTTCGACGGACATTTGACGAGCAGACTCTCGGCGATGAAATCACCGCTCTTGACGTCATAATGACCAATGGCCACAATGCTGACTGCTTGTTCGAAGTTCGAAGGCTTGGGCTCGCTCGAAATGACTTTGATTTTTTTGCCGGTCGAATCTTGGAGCAAGAAGGTGAACTTCCCTGCCTCGTCGTATTCGCCGGTGCTCCCCAAAAAGCCTGCGAGCTGCACACCCTGGGTACTTGTTGCCGCCTCGCTGATTTGTGTCGTATATGGGCGCATCGAAGCGCTGAGGCCATAATACCCAAGGATAATCGAAAGCAACACAATAGCGATACCGATGTAATGGAGTGGCTTCAAACCGCCACGACTCGTAGGCTGGAGGGTAGTCGTCGACATGGAGTGCTCCTATTGTGCGTGTGGGGTACGGTGTTCGACCGTTGCCCGTGGGGTAGCAGGTGTTGATTCTTGATGGGCAGCGAGGACGAGTCGTTTGAGTTCTTTTGCCTGGGCGTCGATACGGAGCAAATAGATGAATACCCCCAACCACACCACCAATGCCACCGACATTGCGATGTAGATTGCCACACCAGCATCAAGTACTACTTGCATCTAGAGTGCCTCCGTTGTTTGCAACCGAGCCGAGACTTGCAAAATCGTTGCCCGGATGCGAAAAATCCACAATGCCAACAACCCAAACGTCACATTGCTCGCAAGGAACACCCACAACGTCCGTTGATTACTCAACAGGCCCGTCCCGGGTGCCTGCATATTTACGCGTGCAGTCCCGGCTTGGGGATCTGCCTCGATGAGGATCATGCGAAACGACTGACCGGGGAATTCCGGTCGATCGGCAGCTTTGCCTTCACTGTCCATGGTCGGCGCGAGGTCAGCGTACTCGGTCAACCCCGGCATCCGTACCTCGACCACTGCGCGGGTCATGTCGCCTACCTGTTCGACTGCTTTGAGTTCGACAACGACATCACCGAGTTGACTTATTTTAGCGCCGTTGAGGTCGAGCGAAACCCCTTCGCATTTGCTTCCTTGCAAAAACGCACAGTTTGGATGCAAGGTGCTGTCTGCCACACGTGGCGCAACAAAGAGCAGAAACGGCATGGTGACACAGGCAAAAATATTGTAGACCGCCGAAAGGCGACGTCGACGTGCTCCGTCGTCTATCGATGACCGGAGTGCGAAGTACGCCGCATAGATGAGTAACAGGACCAGAATGGTCGTCTCGCGTGGGTCCCAGTTCCAAAAGGTGCCCCAGACGACCTCCGCAAAAATCGCCCCCGTGACGGTGGCGAAGATGCAAAACAACATACCGACTTCTGCAGCAGACACCGCAGAGGCGTCATGCAACGGGGATCGCGTCCGAAGATAGATAATGCTGTAGATCGCCGATAGCGCAAATGCAGCCGAGGTCACCCAAGCAGTGGGTACATGCACGATGATAATACGCCCTGCGTCACCGAGGCCGACATACTGCGGGACAACCAAAAACATGGCGTAAATAATCCCCGCCATCGCTAGTCCCAGCGCATATTTGGCTATCAGTGCGAGTCGCTCAGCCATGCGACACCCCCTTTTTTAGGTTATAGGGCGCATCATACGGCATCAATGTGAGATGAGCAAATCGTGAGAAAAGCGCATTGCAATGCAGATATACAAAGATTCCACATTCCTTATGCGCTGCTGATACAGGGCAGCGGACCGATTAATCTTCCCATACCGTCGCAAACAAAAAGAGCGACGTGACAAACATGGCGACCGCATAGGCAAGCAACGTCTGAATTGGTGCGAGGCATCGATCCCAGCCTGCACCCGCGAGTGCGAGTGCGGTCCCACGCACCGCTGTGACCAATAATGGGATCAACAGGGGGAACGACAACACCGCAAACAATGTGCTCCGGGACGACGCCCGTGCAATGATTGCGGCAATCAATGTCGTCCCCGTCACTAATCCGAGCGACCCCGCTGCCAACATGACCGCAAATGCGGTTGGTGCTTTCACCTGCATGCGTAACAACACCACTGCCAGGACTGCAACCAGCAGGGTCAATGCGACCAACAACACCAGGTTAAACAGCAGTTTGCCTAGATAGACCGCGTGTGCCGGTGCGGCCAGACGGAGCGCTGCTGCGGTGCGCTGTTCTTCTTCGACCACAAAGACCCGTGCTAATGCAGTAAATGCTGCAAACAGCAACACAATCCATACCAATGCAGCATGAATCAGGGGCAATTCGGCAGAGCGATTGAGCGGACCAAGGCCGATGCTGACGGCCACAATACTACACACCGCAAACAACGCAACTGCATTGAGTGCTTGCCGGCTGCGTAATTCGCTCCGCACTTCGCGGACAAAGACCGCTTTGGTAGCACGCCACAAGAGTGAATTGTTCATACAACACCCTCGAGTCGTACGAGGGTATCAGCAAAGCGTTGTTCACGCGGATCGTTGGTCGCTATGACCGTCATACCATGGAGGCGCTGTGTTGCCACTACTTCTTCGAGCAAGGCATGACCGCGCTCGTCGAGCATGACACTTGGTTCATCGAGCAACAGCAATGACGGTCGGTGCAGCAACGCATAGGCGTACCGTAGCCGATGCGTCATCCCAGAAGAATACGTCGCCAGCAGGTCGTCTGCCCGACCCTGCAAACCGACACGATCCAGCAATGCAATAATCGCTGCGTCGGAGATGTCCACGCCGCGCACATCCGCAAAAAATCGCAGATTCTCGCGGCCGGTGAGCTCGCGATAGAGCATCAAATCAGGCGCCATCCAGCCAATATCCTGGCGGGCATCTGCCGGCAGGACCGCTTGGCTCCCGGTCACACAGCCAACATGGCCGGTAGACGGACGTTGCAGCCCTGCCAGTAC